>NZ_JBHJRC010000394.1:0-6543 GCF_042261735.1 Kitasatospora sp. NPDC056327
GGGGGGGCGCGGCCGGCCGCCGGGAGGGACCGGGTCGGGCGGGAGGGATCAGGCCTCCTGCTGCGGGTGGTGGGCCGGGACCGGCGGGAGCTCGCCGGTGGTCTCGTACACGCTGAGCATGTCGATGCGGCGGGTGTGCCGCTCGTCGCCGCTGTACGGGGTGGAGAGGAAGATCTCGACGAACCGGGTCGCCTCCTCGACGGTGTGCATCCGGCCGCCGACGGAGATCACGTTGGCGTTGTTGTGCTCACGGCCCAGGGCGGCGGTCTGCTCGCTCCAGGCCAGTGCGGCCCGGACGCCCTTGACCTTGTTGGCGGCGATGGCCTCGCCGTTGCCCGAGCCGCCGATCACGATGCCCAGCGCCTGCGGGTCGGAGGCGGTGCGCTCGGCGGCCCGCAGGCAGAACGGCGGGTAGTCGTCGAGGGCGTCGTAGATGTGCGGCCCGCAGTCGACCGGCTCGTGGCCGGCCTCCTTGAGCCACTCCACGAGGTGGTTCTTCAGTTCGTATCCGGCATGGTCGGAGCCCAGGTACACGCGCATGCCCATGAGTGTGGCACGCGCGCGGACCCGGGCTCCGCAGGGGGGCGACGCCTTCGGCAGGTCCGGCCCGCTCAGCGGCGGCCGAGCAGCTTCCAGGCCAGCGGGAGGGCGCCGGCCGCGAGGGCGGCCTTCAGGGCGTCGCCGACCAGGTACGGGTAGAGGCCGAGCTCGGCGGCGCGGGCCAGCGGCACGTCCAGGGCGAACGCCAGGTAGGGCACGCCGACCGCGTAGATGGCGAGGGCGCCGAGCGCCATGGTGGCGGCGGTGCGCAGCGGCGAGCGGTCGGCGCCGCGGCGGGCCAGCGCGCCGACCAGGCCGGCCGCCAGCACGAAGCCGATCACGTAGCCGAGCGAGGGCATCGACCAGCCGGCGGCGGACTCGGCGAACCACGGCACGCCCGCCATGCCGGCCAGCAGGTAGAGGCCGAGCGAGGCGATGCCGCGGCGGGTGCCGAGCGCGGTGCCGACCAGCAGGGCGGCGAAGGTCTGGCCGGTCACCGGGACCGGGGAACCGGGGACGTTCACCGACAACTGGGCGGCGAGGCCGGTGAACGCGGCGCCGCCGGCGACCAGGGCGAGGTCGCGGGCCTGGGCGCCGAACCGGCTGCCGGCGGCGGGCAGCAGGTCGGCGAGGACGGCGCGGCTCGGAACGGGGGTGCTGGCGGTGGCCATCGGGCTTCTCCTCGGCACGGTACGGATCCGCACGATCGAAGGATCAGCGGATCGAGCGGGTGATCACACCGAACCTACGCGGCGGGCGCGCCGAACACCGTCAGGGATCCGGACAAAGCACCGGCCGCCCTCCTTGTCGGGTCCCGACCGGCCGTGGCAGCGGAGCGTGACCGTGCCATCATGGAAGGTCACGACACGGTCCGCATGCTGGTCCCGAACCGGGCATTCTTGGCATGCACAGCTGCGTCACCGGATATTGGGCAACCCGCACCGCATGTCGAACAGTCTGGATCCACCTCCCATGGCCCCCTCCTCCGCCCCCTCGGCGCCCGGGACCACCGCGTCCGCTCCCCCGCCCGGCGGTCAGCAGCTCTCGCACGGCCTCAAGCAGCGCCACCTCTCGATGATCGCGCTCGGCGGCGTCATCGGCGCAGGCCTCTTCGTCGGCTCCGGGGCGGGCATCGCGGCGGCCGGACCCGCCATCATCCTGGCCTTCGTGCTCTCCGGACTCCTGGTCATGCTGATCATGCGGATGCTCGGCGAGATGTCGGCGGCCCGCCCCGCCTCCGGCTCCTTCTCCGTGCACGCCGAGAAGGAGGTCGGCCCCTGGGCCGGGATCACCGCAGGCTGGATGTACTGGGTGATGCTCTGCTGCGGCGTCGCCGCCGAGGCCACCGCCGCCGGCCGGATCGTCAACGGCTGGGTCCCCGGCGTCTCCGCCTGGGTCTGGGTCGCCCTGTTCATGGTCTTCTTCTGCGCCAGCAACCTCACCGCGGTGAAGAACTTCGGCGAGTTCGAGTTCTGGTTCGCCACCGTCAAGATCGCCGCGATCATCGCCTTCCTGGTGCTCGGCACGCTCGGCGTCACCGGCGTCCTCGGCCCCGGCGCCCCCGGCACCACCAACCTCACCGGCCAGGGCGGCTTCCTGCCCACCGGGATCAGCGGACTGATCGTCGGCCTGCTCGCCTCCGTCTTCGCCTACGGCGGCCTGGAGACCGTCACCATCGCCGCCGCCGAGTCCGCGGACCCGAAGCGCAACGTCGCCAACGCCGTGCGCACCGCCGTCTGGCGGATCGCGGTCTTCTACATCGGCTCGATGGCGCTGGTCGTCACCCTGGTCTCCTGGAAGGACCCGGCGGTCGTCGCCGACGGCCCCTACGTCACCGTGCTGCGCCACCTCGGGGTGACCGGCGCCGGAACCATCATGCAGGTCGTGGTGCTGGTCGCCCTGCTGTCCGCGATGAACGCCAACATCTACGGCGCCTCCCGGATGGCGTACTCGCTGGTCGGCCGCGGCCAGGGCCCGCGCGCCCTCGCCAGGGTCAGCGGCGGGGTGCCCCGGCGGGCCGTGCTCGCCTCCTGCCTGTTCGGCTTCGCCGCCGTCCTGGCCGCCAAGTTCTGGCCCGACACCGTCTTCACCTGGCTGATGAACACCACCGGTGTCGCCATCCTGGTCGTCTGGCTGTTCATCTGCGTCGTCCAGCTGCGGATGCGCCGCCGGCTGGAGCGCGAGGCGCCGGAGCTGCTCACCGTGCGGATGTGGGGCTTCCCGTACCTGACCTGGGTCGCGATGGCCGCCGTCGTCGGCATCCTCGCCCTGATGACCACCACCGAGGGCAACCGGCAGCAGCTGTACGCGGCCGGTGTGCTGGTCGCCCTGCTCACCGCCGCCGGCCTGGCCAAGCAGCGCCGGGACGCCGCCCGCGGCTGAACCCGCCCGCGGACGGGACGCGGGAGGGCCCGGTACCGCACGGTACCGGGCCCTCCGCCGTGCCGGCGCCGCACGGGCGGCCGGCCGGCCCCGCGGACTACTCGAAGGACGGGCTCGCGGTCCGCGTCCGCTTGATCTCGTAGAACCCCGGGGTCGAGGCGACCAGCAGGGTGCCGTCCCACAGCCGGGCCGCGGCCTCGCCGCGCGGGATCGGGGTCACCACCGGGCCGAAGAACGCGACCCGCTCGCCGTCCGCGCCCTCGACCGCGATCACCGGGGTGCCGACGTCCTCGCCGACCAGGGTGATGCCCTCCTTGTGCGACTGGCGCAGCGCCTCGTCGTAGTCGGTGGTGAAGCCCGCCTCCACCAGCTCCACCGGCAGCCCGGCCGCGACCAGCGCCGCCTCGATCGTCTCCCGCTTCTGCGGCAGGCCCTGGTTGTGGAAGCGGGTGCCCAGCTCGGTGTAGAGCCGCCCCAGCACCTCCTCGCCGTGCTGCTGCGCGGCCGCGATGCACACCCGCACCGCCGCCCAGGCGTTGGCCAGCAGCTCCTCGTACTCGTCCGGGAGCTCCCGGCCCTCGTTCAGCACCGACAGGCTCATCACGTGCCAGTTCACGTCCACCGGACGCAGCTGCTGCACCTCGATCAGCCAGCGGGACGTCATCCAGGCCCACGGACAGGCCGGGTCGAACCAGAAGTCGGCGGTCTTGCGCTCGGCGGTGCCGGTGGTACCAGCGGCAGTCGTCACGGCTGTCGTCCTTCGAGAGTCGTCCGGAGTCGTCCGGGGATGGGGTTCTGGATCCCGGGGGCCCTGCGGCCACGGCCGGTCATGCCCCTCACGGCACCAACACCCGGTCCACGGCGGTGATTCCGCCCCGCCCGTCCGAGTTGTGCAATGGTACCGGCGCGGGGGGCGTGAAAGGATGCCCCCGCAGCACCACAGCGCGCCGCACCACCGCACCAGCGAAGACCGCACCACCGTGCGAGCCGGACAAAGGAGTACCGCCGTGCCGGGCAAGAACCTGAGCCGCGACGAAGCCCAGCAGCGGGCCAGCGTCCTCACCGTGGACAGCTACCGCGTCCACCTGGACGTGACCTCGGCCCCCGACCCGGCGGCCGCCACGTTCCGCTCCACCACCACCATCGCCTTCCGCTGCACCGAACCGGGCGCGTCGGTCTTCGTCGACCTGCTCGCCCCGGCCGTGCGCGCCGTCACCCTCAACGGCCGCCCCCTCGACCCGGCCACCGCCTACGACGGCGCCCGGGTGCACGTCGACGGCCTCGCCGCGCAGAACGTGCTCACCGTCGAGGCCGACTGCGCCTACAGCCGCACCGGCGAGGGCCTGCACCGCTTCACCGACCCCGCCGACGGCGAGACCTACCTCTACACGCACTACGAGCCGGCCGACGCCCGACGGGTCTTCGCCACCTTCGAGCAGCCCGACCTCAAGGCCCCGTTCGGGTTCACCGTCACCGCACCCGCCGCCTGGGACGTGTGGTCCAACGCCGCGCACGAGCGCGTGACGCCGGACGGCACCGCCCGCACCTGGGAGTTCGCGCCGACCAAGCCGATCTCCACCTACCTCACCGCCGTCGTCGCCGGCCCGTACCACGTGGTCCGCGACCACTACAGCCGCACCCTCGACGACGGCACCGTGCTGGACATCCCGCTCTCCGCGATGTGCCGCCGCTCGCTCGCCCCCCACTTCGACGCCGACGAGATCCTCGGCGTCACCAAGCTCGGGCTCGACTTCTTCCACGAGCGGTTCGCCTACCCGTACCCCTTCGGCAAGTACGACCAGGCCTTCGTCCCCGAGTACAACATCGGCGCGATGGAGAACCCCGGCTGCGTCACCTTCCGCGAGGAGTTCGTCTACCGCTCGAAGGTCACCGACGCCGCCTACGAGGGCCGCGCCAACGTCGTCCTGCACGAGATGGCCCACATGTGGTTCGGCGACCTCGTCACCATGCGCTGGTGGGACGACCTGTGGCTGAAGGAGTCCTTCGCCGACTTCATGGGCTCCTACGGCCTGGTCGGCGCCGGCACCCGCTACCAGGGCGCCTGGGTCACCTTCGCCAACCAGCGCAAGGCCTGGGCCTACCGGCAGGACCAGTTCCCCACCACCCACCCGATCACCGCGGACATCCGGGACCTGGAGGACGCCAAGCTCAACTTCGACGGCATCACCTACGCCAAGGGCGCCTCGGTGCTCAAGCAGCTGGTGGCGTACGCCGGTTCGGAGGCCTTCTTCGAGGGCGCCCGCCGCTACTTCCAGCGGCACGCCTTCGGCAACACCGAACTCGCCGACCTGCTGGACATCCTGGAGGAGACCAGCGGCCGCGACCTGCGATCCTGGGCCGCCTCCTGGCTGCAGACCGCCGGCGTCAACACCCTCACCCCGCAGCTCACCGCCGACGCCGAGGGCCGGATCACCGAACTCGCCGTCCTCCAGGACGGCGGCGTCCTGCGCCCGCACCGGATCGCGGTCGGCCTCTACGACCGGGACGCCGACGGCGCCCTGGTGCGCACCGCGCGCTTCGAGCTCGACGTCACCGGCGCCCGCACCGTGGTCGCGGAGGCCGTCGGCCGCACCCGGCCCGCGCTCGTCCTGCTCAACGACGACGACCTGACCTACTGCAAGATCCGCTTCGACGAGGAGTCCCTGGAGACCCTGCGCACCGGCCTCGGCGAGATCCGCGACGACCTGGCCCGGGCGCTCGCCTGGTCGGCCGTCTGGAACCTCACCCGGGACGCCCTGATGCCGGCCCGCGACTACGTCGCGCTGGTGCTGCGGTTCGCCGGGCAGGAGGCCAACATCGGCGTCCTGCAGTCCCTGCACGCCCAGGCCAAGGGCGCCGTCGACGTCTACGCCGACCCGGCGTGGCGCGGCGAGGGCGGCCGGCTGCTGGCCGACGGCGCGCTGCGCGAGCTGCGCGCCGCCGCCCCCGGCAGCGACCACCAGCTGGCCTGGGCCCGCTTCCTGGCCCAGACCGCCAACGGCTCCGAGCACCTCGGCCTGGTCCGCGGCCTGCTGGCCGGCACCGCCCGGATCGACGGCCTGGAGGTCGACCAGGAGCTGCGCTGGGCGCTGTGGCTGGCGCTGGCCGCGGCCGGCCACGCCACCGGGGAGGAGCTGGCCGGGGAACTCGCCGCCGACAACACCGCGAGCGGCCGGCGCCAGCACACCCAGTGCCTGGCCGCCCGGCCCACCCCCGAGGCCAAGGCCGCCGCCTGGTCCGCCGTGATCGACTCCGACGAACTGCCCAACGCGCTGGTCGAGGCCAGCATCGCCGGCTTCGCGGTGCCCGCGCACCGCGACCTGACCGCGCTCTACGCCGCGCCCTACTTCAAGCTGCTGGAGCGGATCTGGGCCGAGCGGACCATCGAGATCGCGATGCGGATCGTCGGCGGCTTCTTCCCGCAGGCCCAGGTCGACGAGGCCACGCTGGCCGAGGCGGACGGCTGGCTGGCCGGGCACCCGGACGCGGCGCCCGCGCTGCGCCGGCTGGTGCTGGAGCGCCGTGACGACCTGGCCCGCGCGCTGCGGGCGCAGGCCTGCGACCGGGCCTGAGCCGGGCGGATCCCGGCCGGGCCGGCCCCGGCCGACGGGCCGAAGGCCC
>NZ_JBHJRC010000395.1:0-6369 GCF_042261735.1 Kitasatospora sp. NPDC056327
CCGCCGTGGCGTCCGCCGCGGCGGACGGCGCCTCCGCCGGGCGCAAGCGCGCCCGGACGCTGCGCGCCGGTCCGCTCGCCGCCCTGCTCACGGCCGCGCTGCTGGTCGCGCTGACCGCGGCCGTCTCGCTCGGCTCGGTGGACATCCCGCCCGGCGAGGTGTGGGAGGTGGTCGGCCGCCGGGTCACCGGGCAGCATCCGGCGCCCGGCACCCGGGACCTCATCGTCTGGCAACTGCGGGTTCCCCGCGCCCTGCTGGCGGCCGCGGTCGGGGCCGGTCTCGGCGTGGTCGGCACCGCCGTGCAGGCGCTGGTCCGCAATCCGCTCGCGGACCCGTTCCTGCTCGGCATCTCCTCCGGGGCCTCGCTCGGCGCGGTCGGCGTGATCGTGCTCGGCACCGGCCTCGGCCTGGAGCTGACCATCGGCGGCATCGCCGGCCTCACCGTCTCGGTGGCGGCCTTCCTCGGCGCGCTCGCCGCGTTCTCCCTGGTGTGGTTGCTGGCCCGGCGCGGGGGCGGCTTCTCCCCGCTGCGCCTGGTGCTGGCGGGCATCGGCATCGGCCAGTTCCTCACCGGCCTCACCAGCTACCTGGTGCTGCAGACCGGCGACGAGCAGCAGACCCGGGGCGTGCTGTTCTGGCTGATGGGCAGTCTGAGCGGCGCCACCTGGGACCAGCTCGCCGTCCCGGTCGCCGCGGTGGTCCTCGGGACGGCCCTGCTCCAGGGCCGGGCCCGGGGGCTGAACGCGATGCTGATGGGCGACGAGACGGCGGCCGGCCTCGGCGTCGACGTGGCCCGGCTGCGCCGGGAGATCTTCGCGGTGACCAGTGTGCTCACCGGGGTGCTGGTCGCCGTCTCCGGGGCGATCGGCTTCGTCGGGCTGATGGTCCCGCACGTGTGCCGGATGCTGGTCGGCGGCGACCACCGCCGGCTGCTGCCGCTGTCCGCCCTCACCGGCGCGGTGCTGCTGGTGGTCGTCGACCTGCTGGCGCGCACCGCGCTCGACGGCCAGGAGGTGCCGATCGGCGTGGTCACCGCGCTGCTCGGCGCGCCCACCCTGCTCTACCTGCTGGACCGACGACTGGAGCGGAATTGAGAATCGCCGTCGAAGACGTGAGCGTCGCCCTGGCCGGGCGGACCGTGGTGGCGGGCGTCCACCTGGTCGCCGAGGAGGGCGAGATCGCCGGCCTGGTCGGCCCCAACGGCAGCGGCAAGTCCAGTCTGCTGCGTACCGTGTACCGGCACCTGAAGCCGAGTGCCGGACGGGTGCTGCTGGCCGGGCGGGAGCTGTCGGAGCTGACCCCGGCGGAGTCCGCCCGGCACATCGGGGCACTGCCGCAGGAGCGCGGCGGGGACTTCGAGCTGACCGTCCGCGAGGTGGTCGCGATGGGCCGCACCCCGTACAAGCGGGCCTTCGCCAAGGACGACGCGGAGGACCACCGGCTGGTCGCCGAGTCGCTGGAGCGGGTCGGCATGGCGCACGCGCCGGACCGGCGGTTCGCCCAGCTCTCCGGCGGCGAGCGCCAGCGGGTGCTGCTGGCCCGGGCGCTGGCGCAGCAGCCCGACGTGCTGGTGCTGGACGAGCCGACCAACCACCTGGACGTCCGGCACCAGGTGGAGCTGCTGGCGCTGCTGCGCGAGCAGCGCCGCACCACGCTGGTGGCGCTGCACGACCTGAACGCGGCCGCCTCGGTCTGCGACCGGTTGCACGTGCTGCACGACGGCGCGCTGGTCGCCTCGGGGAAGCCGCGCGAGGTGCTCACCCCGGAGCTGCTGGCCGAGGTGTTCGGCGTTCGCGCGGCGGTGGTCGAACACCCGCTCACGGGTGACCCGTTGATCGCGTTCGACCATCGTGCGCCGGCCGGCGCGCCGGTCCCGGGGTCACCGGAACCGGACGCGCCGGCCGCTGTGGTGCTGCCGATCTCCGGGGCGCAGGACCGGGCGCGTTCGGCGCTACCGGTCGCCGCGGTCCCCGCCGCCGCCGAGCGTCAGGAGGTCTCGTAGTGGCTGGGGCGGCCGCCCCGCTCGACGAGCCGGCCGACCTTGGCGGCCTCCTCGCTGCGCATCAGCTCCCACTCGCCGTCCGGGCGGTGGAGCACCGAGGAGTGCCAGGGCGTCATCCACATGTCGGTGTGCTCCAGCAGGCGGATGCCGAACTTCAGCACGCCGACCTTCTGCGGGTGGATGGAGAGCCGGAACGAGCGGGGGTGCTGCTCGGCGATCAGGTCGCCCCAGGCGCGGCTGCGCTGGATGACGCCGTAGGCGCGCTGGCGGCAGTCGCGCTGCAGGGCCGACTTGGTGCCGGTCCAGTTGGCGGTGTCCTCGGTGAGGAAGCGGGTGATGCCGCGATAGAGCTTGGCGGTCTCCTCGTCGGTGAGCACCTGCTCGCGCAGCTCCTCCTTGGTGGGCGCGTACTTGGCGTGCACCCGGGCGCGCTTCTCGTCGAACGGCAGGTCGCCGAGGACGGCCCGCAGGTCGAAGGTGTCGAGGTGGCCGAGGCCCTCGCGCTCGATCAGCGCGGAGAGCTCGTCGGAGTACTGGTCGATGTGGTCGTCGGGGACGTGGATGAGGTCGCCGAAGATGTGGCCGTCGGAGCAGATCAGGATCTTGGCCCCGGGCTCGTAGAGCTTGCCGATCTGCTCGGCGAGCCCGTTGAGGAAGGTGAGCGAGAGCCGCTCGCCCTCGTCGGGCAGGTGGCTGAGCACCTTGACGAGGTTGGGGGACTTGCAGGGGAACCCGGGGAGGGTGAAGAGGATCGGGTCCCCGGCGTTGATGAAGTCCGCCAGCTGCTCCATCTGGAGCGGGAAGTCGGCGGGCGTGGCGTCGACCTCCGGGTCGGAGGCGCGGCGGTGCGGGAGCAGCAGGTCGAGGATCCCGGCGGAGATCCGGGCGACGGTCTGCTGGTCAGGGGCGGTGTAGGTGCTGGTGTTGGTACTCACGGTGCCGTTGCTCTCGTTGATGGCGGTCTGGGAGTTGCCGGAGTTGCTGGTGACGGTGCCGGCGGGCGGCATGGTGGTCCTCCACGGAACGGTGTACGGGCTTCGGGCAGGCGGAGCCACGCCCCGGCGGCTGTCGCCGGGACGCTGTGGTGGGTACAGGGAGAGGCGTGGTCGGCCCTTCTCGGGTGGTCAGGTCCGGCGGTCGTAGGCGACCGGGAGCCGGTTGACCCCGCGGGCGAGGACGGCGGGCACCCAGGCGAGCGAATCGATGTGCTCGCCCTCGGCGGCGGACGGGCGGAGCCCGGGGAGCCGGCCGAGCAGGGTGCCGATGGCGATCTGGAGTTCGGCCCGGGCCAGGGCGGCGCCGGGGCAGTAGTGGATGCCGTGGCCGAAGGCCAGGTGGGCGTTGGGGGAGCGGTCGAAGTCCAGGACGTCGGTGTCCGGGAACTGCTCCTCGTCGCGGTTGGCGGCGCCGAGCGAGACGATCACCGAGTCGCCGGCCGGGACGGTGGTCCCGTGCAGGTCGCTGTCGGCGCCGAAGAAGCGCCAGGTGGTGAGCTCGAACGCGCCGTCGTAGCGCAGGAGTTCCTCGACGGCGCGGTTCAGCAGGCCGGGTTCGGCGCTCTCCTGGTCCGGGCCGAGGCTCGCGCAGAGCCGGTCGAGCCGGTCCGGGTTGCGCAGCAGGGTGATCAGCATGGTGGTGATCTGGTTGGTGACCGGCTCCTGGCCGGCGACCAGCAGCTGGAACACCATCGAGTCGAGCTCCTCGGGGCTCAGCTCGCCGGCGTCGCAGGCGGCGACGAGCCGGCCGAGCAGGTCCACGTCGGGCCCGGCGGGGTCGTAGGTCGCGCGCTTGTGGGCGACCACGTCGGCGATGTAGCCCTGCAGACCGCGCAGCCGGCCCTCGTACGCCGGTCGGCCCGGGTCCTGCGGACCGACCGGCTGCACGACCTTGCCCCAGTCGCGGTCGAAGCGGACGGCCAGTTCCTGCGGGAGGCCGATCACCTCGGCCAGCACCCGGAAGGGGTAGTGGGCGGCGAACCCGGCCACCAGGTCGGTGCCGCCGGCCGGGGCGGTGGCGGGCAGCTCGTCGATCAGGGCGTCGGCGAGTTCCTGGATCCGCGGGCGCAGTGCCTCCACCCGGCGCGGCGCGAAGGCGTCCAGGACGAGCTTGCGCATGGTGGTGTGCTTCGGCGGGTCCTGGTGCAGCAGGTGCACCTGGAGCTGGGAGTGCTGCGGCTCGGGCATGATCGAGGCGAGCCGGCGCCAGTCCTCGTTGCCGAGTGAGTGGTTCTTGCCCAGCCGGGGGTCGTTGAGCGCCTCGTGGGCGGCCTTGTAGCCGGTGACCAGCCAGGCGCCGACGCCGCTCGGGAAGACCACCCGGTGGACGGGGCCGGCCGCCCGCATCCGCCGGTACAGCGGGTAGGGGTCGCTCTTGTACTCGGGGCCGGACAGCGGTACGGGGTCGGGCAGTTCGTCGTGGCCGAACGGGCAGCGGGGCCCGTCGGGCGTCGCGCCCGCCGCGGCCGGGTCGTGAACGGTGTCGGTCATTGCGGATGTTCCTCCGGTAAGGATCTGCCGTGCGCAGGAGGGGGTGTGATGACAGGTCACACTCGGCTGCGGATCGACCGGTCGGTTCCTGTGGTGCTCGCGCCGTCGGTGGCGCCGGTGGCACCGGCGGCGCTCCTGGTGGTACTGGTGCGGTGGTACAGGGCCAGCAGCGCGACGGCCAGGGCCGCGGCGGTTCCGGCGAGGGTGAGACCGGCCCGCACGCCGGCGATCTCGGTGGTGCCGTACAGGGTGGCGGCGGTGCCCAGCGCCGGGCCGAGCGCGAAGCCGAGGCTGCGGGACAGCTGGACGGCCGAGCCGGCGGTGGCGAGCTGGCCGGGCGGGGCCGCGGTCATCACCAGGGCCTGGACCGGGCCGCCGTTGAGGCCCATGCCGACGCCGGCCAGGGCGAGCCGCCAGGAGATGTCCGGGGAGGACCAGTCGGTGTCCACCGGGACGAGCAGCAGCAGGCCGAGCGCGGTCACGGCGGCTCCGGTGAGCGCCGTGGGGCGGGCGCCCCAGCGGTCCGCGAGCCGCCCGCCGAAGCGGCCGGCCACGACCATGCCGAGCGGGAAGGCCAGCATGGTGATCGCCGTGCTGGTGGCGCTCGCGCCGTCGTCCCGGCGCAGGAACTGGGCGAGCAGGAAGTGGTTGGCGCCGAAGCCGGCGGCCAGGGCCAGGACGGAGCCGTTCACTGCGGCGGTGCCGGAGGCCCGGAGCACGCCGGCCACGGGCCGGCCGCCGGGGCGGCGCAGCCAGAACAGCACCAGCGGTACCGAGGGCAGCGCGAGCAGCAGCCAGAGCGGCGCGTCGGGGGCCAGGGTGAGGCCGAGCAGCACGGCGGCGACCGCCGAACCGATCAGCGCGGCGTCGCCGAGCGAGGAGCGGTCGGGCAGCCGGAGCCGTCCGCCGCCGCGCGGGGCGTCCCGCTGGGCTATCAGCCAGGCGGCCAGGCAGATCGGCAGTTTGACGAGGAAGATGGCCCGCCAGCCGACGTGGTCCAGCAGCAGGCCGCCGATCACCGGTCCGGTCACGGCGCCGAGCGGGCCGAGGGTGGCGGGCACGCTCATCGCCCGGCCGCGCAGCTCCGGGCGGACGGCGGTGGCCGCGAGGACCGGCATCAGGACGAACAGCACGGCGCCGAAGGCGCCCTGGGCGAGCCGGGCGGCGATCAGCCAGCTCGCCCAGGGCGCGACGGCGGCCAGCGCGCTGCAGAGCGCGAAGCAGCCGACGGACAGCAGGAGGGCGGCGCGCAGGCCGACCTGGTCCAGCCAGCGTCCGGCGGGCAGCAGCAGGGCGACCAGGGGGAGCTGGTAGCCGAGCACGGCCCACTGGGCGGTGGTGGGGGAGACGTCGAGCGCGTCGGCGATGTCGGTGAGCGCGAGGTTGACGACGTTCATGTCGAGCATCGCGACGAAGGAGATCAGGCCGGCGGCGACGACCAGGCTCCACCGGTCCTCCGGCCCCACCGGGCGGTCACCCGGTGCGCCGGTGGCTGCCGACTGCTGCGTTGCCATGGGTCATCCTCCGTTCCCCCGTGCTGTCCGGACACCATCTCGGCGGCGGCGTCCGGTACAGCAGTCGGAGGTACTCCGGCGCCAGTTCCGAACAGGTGGGGGATTTTTGTGGCTTGGCCGGATCGTGACGGCGGTGGCTGATCTGCCCCGCCTGTCCCACCAGTCACTTCGTGCACGAGTCCTGGGCCGCCTGCGGGGCCGGTCCGGCCGGCGGGCCGGGGTGCCGGCCACCGGGGTGCCGTTCACCGGGATCGCGTCCACTGCGGGTCCGTCCACCGGGATGCCGGCCGCCGCGGCTCCGGCCGCCGCGCCTCGGCCGACGGGGCCGGGAATGCGCGGAGGGCGGCGCACGGGGTTCGTCACCCCG
>NZ_JBHJRC010000396.1:0-6353 GCF_042261735.1 Kitasatospora sp. NPDC056327
GGTGCGCCCGGTGGGCCGCCGCGCCGCGTCCGCCCGGCCGGGGGTGCCGGTCCGGGCGGGCCCGGCGCGGCGGCCCGCGGGGTTCCCCGTACGGGTGAAGGTGACCCGGGTCGCCGCAGAACACGGGACCGCCTCCCGAAAAGCCCCTGCCGCTGTCGGTGCCCCGTGGCAGGCTTCCCGGTATGACGGCGTGGACGATCAACGACATCGAACGTGCGATCCGCTCCTCCTGGGGTGCCGACACCTGCGCGCCCGAGGACCAGGCCCAATGGCGTCCCGAGCATCCCGCCCACGGCCAGTGCCGGGCGACCGCCCTGGTGGTGCACGACCTGCTCGGCGGCGAGCTGCTGATGGGCGAGGTGTCCGTCGGCGGCGTCCGTACGGACCTGCACTGGTGGAACCGGTCCGCCGCCGGGACCGAGATCGACATGACCCGCTCGCGCTTCGGCCCGGACGAGCTGGTCGGCCCCGGCCGGCCGGTCGCCCGCCCGCAGCGTCCGGGCCGGCTGCAGGCCCAGTACCAGCTGCTGCGCCGCCGGGTCCTGGCCCGGCTGGAGGCCGGCTCGGTGGACGGGCGGCACGCGGCCGCTGCCTGACCGGCGCCGCTCCCCGCTGACGTACAGTCGGTCCGGGCGCGGCCGGACGAGCGGTCCGGCCGTACGGGCGACCACGGGAGCGGGCGATGAGCGGGATGCGGATCGGCTTCGTCGGACTCGGCGCGATGGGCCGGGGCATGGCCGCCAACCTGGTCGCGGCAGGGCACACCGTGCGGGTCTGGAACCGGTCCCCCGGGCCGGTGGCGGAGCTGGTCGCCCGGGGCGCCCTGGCCGCCGACGGGCTCGCCGACGCCTTCGCGGCCGACGTGGTCGTCTCGATGCTGGCCGACGACGAGGCCGTGGACCGACTGCTGCTCGAACCGGCCCTGCTCGCCGGCGCCGGGGCCCGCGTGCACCTCAACACGGCCACCGTCTCGGTCGCGCTGGCCGAGCGGGCCGAGGCCCTGCACGCCGAGTACGGCATCGGGTACGTCGCCGCCCCGGTGCTCGGCCGCCCGCCGGTGGCCGCGGCCGGGGAGCTGGAGTTCCTGGCCGCCGGGAACGCGGAGTCGCTGGCGGCGGTCGAGCCGCTGCTCGCCGCGATGGGGCGGCACACCTGGTACTTCGGCGAGCGGCCGGCCCAGGCCAGTGCCGCCAAGATCAGCACCAACTTCCTGCTGGCCTGCGCGATCGAGTCGATGGCCGAGGCGTGCAGCCTGGCCGAGGCCAACGGCGTCCGGCCGGCCGATCTGATCGGGATGCTCAGCGGCACGCTCTTCCCGGGCCCGGTCTACTCCGGGTACGGCTCGATGGTGGCCGAACGCCGTTACGAGCCCGCCGGGTTCAGGCTTCCGCTCGGTCTCAAGGACGTCGGTCTCGCGCTCTCCGCCGGTGCGGCGAAGCACGTGCCGCTGCCGTTCGGCAGCGTGCTGCGGGACGCCTTCCTGGACGCGCTGGCGCACGGGGACGGCGAGAAGGACTGGGCGGCGGTCGCGGCCGTGGCGCGCCGCCGGGCGGGGCTCCCGGAGTAGCGCCCGGCGCGGCCGGTTCCGGGACCCGGCCGCGCCGGACCCCGGACGGGCGGCGGCATAGGCTCGGGCCTTCGACCGCACGACAGTTCGCCAGGGGGTCCCGATGTCCGAGCCCAGCGGCCGCGCCGACGCGCGCCGGTCCTTCCTCTTCCTCGACGCCGGAGCGCGGGCCGACGGGAACTCCGTGCAGCTCGCCCGGCTGGCCGCCGCGGCGAGCCTGCCGGAGGGTGCCGAGCAGCGCTGGCTGCGCCTGGCCGACCACCCGCTGCCACCCTTCGAGGACCTCCGGCACGTCGAGGGCGGCCGGTACGAGCCGCCGGCCGGCCACGGGCGCGTCCTGCTGGACGCCACCCTGGCCGCCACCGACCTGGTCTTCGTCACGCCGCTCTACTGGTACGCCCTGCCGACCGCGGCCAAGCTCTACCTGGACCACTGGTCCGGCTGGCAGCGGCTGCCCGGCGTGGACTTCCGCGAGCGGATGGCCCGGGGCACCCTCTGGGTCGTCACCGCGTACGCCACCGAGCCGGACAAGGCGGAGCCGCTGATCGGCACCCTGCGGCTCACCGCCGAGTACCTGGGCATGCGCTGGGGCGGCGCGCTGCTGGGCCGCGGCAACCGGCCGGGGGACGTGCTCGGGGACGAACGGGCGCTGGCCGGGGCCGGGTCGTTCTTCGCTGGCGGGTAGCTCCGGCGGGCAGTTCCGGCGGGCGACTCCGGGGCCCTCCGGCAGGCGGTAGCGGAACCTCCGGTACCGCCTGCCGGTCATGTCCGGTTCACCGGCCCTTCGAGAGCAAAAACCCTACCGAGGGGCAGAGTTGGGCCAATCGGACATGAAACCTCAGGAGTCCGACGAATACCGGCACCCGCCTTCCGTCACGGCCGGGGGCTTCGATATTCTCCGTCGGACTTTCAGCTTCGCGGGGGGAACGCGGCGCGCACGACCGCCCGTCCTTCCGCGCCCCGGGCCGCGCCCGGACACTCTCGTGAGGTCTCCTTGTCCATCTCCATACCTCGCAGTCTCGCCCTGGCCGGCGCTGCCGCGCTCGCCGCCTCGATGGCGCTGACCGGCGCCCAGGGCGCGGTGGCCGCCGCCACCACCGGACCGTCGCCCGCCGTCGCCCCGCAGGCCGACAAGGCGAGCGCCCGCGCGCTCGACCTGTCGCTCGACGGTGTGCCGCGCACCTTCGTCGCCGGCGGCGAGACCAAGCTGTTCAACTTCACCGTCGACAACAACACCAAACACGACTTCGTCTACTACCCGCTGCTCAAGTTCAAGAACAACAAGGGCACCCTCCGCGGGCAGCACCTCAAGGTCGAGTACCAGCTTCCCGAGTCCCTGGACCGGACGAAGACCTGGCTGCCGGCCAAGCCCGCCCCGGGCGGCGGCGAGACCGACGACGACGGCGTGCTGTTCCTGCTCGCCAAGCTCATCGACGGCGTGACGCCCGACTACAAGAACTCGCTGCTGGCCGTGAACAAGGGCAGCAGCCTCACCCTCACCGTCCGCGTCTCGGTGACCCAGGACGCCCCGCTCGGCTCGGCCGGTGTGGTGCCGGTGGCCTTCGCCTCCAAGGTGGAGGGCAACAAGGAGCCGGGCCCGGGCGAGTTCATCGGCGAGAGCGACTGCGCCGAGAGCTTCCGGATCGTGGCCGGCGGCGGCAAGCCGAGCCCGACCCCCACGAAGCCGACGACGAAGCCGACCACCCCGAGCGCGAGCCCGACCAAGCCGACCGGCAGCCCGTCGGCCAGCACGACGCCCTCCGGCTCGCCGTCCGCCACCACGACGCCGAGCGGCAGCCCGACGCCGAGCGGAAGCCCGACCGGCAGCCCGAGTGCCACGGCCACCCCGAGCACGAGCACCAGCCCGTCGGCCACCACCACGCCGTCGGCCACCACCACCCCGTCGGCGAGCACCACGCCGAGCACGACCGGTACGCCGAGCACCACGCCGAGCGCTTCCGGCACCCCGTCCGGCTCGCCGAGCGCGACCACGTCGCCGTCCGGCAGCGCCTCGCCGAGCGCCTCCGGCAGCAGCACCCCCACCACGGGCGTGACCCCGGGCGACGACGAGACCGGCGCCCGCCCGCCGATCGACTTCCCGGTGAAGCTCCCGGCCATCGCGCCGCTGCCGGTCACCCCGGAGGCGGTCGCCCAGGCCCGGTCCAACGCGGACAAGGCCCTGGCGACCACCGGTGGCGGTGACGACACCACCGGCATCGCGATCGCCGGCGGCGTCGTCCTGGCGGCCGGTGTCGGCACCCTCGTGGTGCTCCGCCGCCGCCGCACCGCGCAGCAGGGCTGATGCCCGGCCGCACCGCGCGGCAGGGCTGACGCCCGCACCGGCGGCATCCGCCGGCGCCCCGCCCGTGTCCCCGGTCCCCGGGGGCACGGGCGGTTCCGTCGGGCCAGGTCCCCCCGGCGGCACGGACGGGGCCGCCGGGAGCCTAGGATGGCCCGCCGAGGAAGCCGACAGGGCAGGCGAGGTACCGGGGTGCGGGGACGGAGCGCGGAGCGCTCGGCAGAGTCGGGGCGGTCGAGGCGCGGAGCGCGCGCCTGGACGGACTACGAGGCCGCCACCGGCCGGATCGCGGGCCTGCCGGTCCGCAGACACCACGTGCTGCTGGTCGCCTGGACGGTCCTGTGGTTCCTGCTGGTCGAGCCGAGCGGTGGCTTCTCCTGGCACTACCTGCGCCAGGGCGAGGAACTCCTCTTCAGCGACCGTCCGGACGGCGGCCTCGCGCTCTACGCCCACCACCCGGAGCTGCAGATCGGCCCGGTCAGCCTGGCGGTGGCGCGGCTCTTCTCGCCCTTCCCGCCCCGGACCGGCGCGCTGCTGGCCGAGGCGGCGATGTCCGGGCTGGGCCTGGCGATGCTGGTCCTGGTCGGCCGCACCGCCGCCCGCCACTACCTGGGCACCGGCACCAACCACCGCCGGCTCCAGCAGCGGCTGCTGATCGCAGGCCTGGCGTTCATCCCGATGTGGGTCGAGGTGTCGGTCCGCTTCGCGCACCTGGACGACGTGCTGGCGCTGTTCTTCACCACCCTCGCCGCCCACGAGCTCAGCCGGGGCCGGGCGACCGCGGTCGCGGTGTACCTGGCACTGGCGGTGGACTCCAAACCGTGGGCGCTCGCGTTCGCACCGCTGCTCCTCGCGCTGCCCCGGACCCGGTGGCTGCGGTCCGCGCTCTGGTTCACCGCCCTGGTGGCCGTCGCCTGGCTGCCGTTCTACCTGGGCGACCTCGACACGATGGCCGCCGCCAAGTTCACCATCCCCAACCAGCCCGCCTCCGCGCTGCGCTGGTTCGGCGTGACCGATCCGGCCACGCCGTGGTGGGACCGCCCGGCGCAGTTCGCGCTCGGCCTGGGACTGGGCACCCTGGCGGTGTGGCGCGGCCGCTGGCCGGCCGTCGTGCTGCTGGGCGCGGACGCCCGGATCCTGCTCGACCCGAGCGTCTACACGTACTACAGCGCGTCGATCCTGCTCGGCACGCTGCTCTGGGACACGGTCGGGCAGCGGCGCCTGGTGCCCTGGTGGAGCTGGATCGCGCTGGCCGCGCTGTACGGCGGCACGCTGTTCCTGCCGTCCGACCCGGCGCGCGGCTTCGTCCGGCTGGCCTTCGTGGTGGTCTCGGCGGCGTACGTGCTGCTCTGGCCGACCGGGTCCCGGCGCGGGAGGGGCCGGGGCGGCTCCCGGCGGCCGGCCGGCCGGGACGGCGTGCCGGGCGCCGAGCGCGAGCGGGCCGCCGCCTGACGCACCCGGCCGCGGACTTGACCCTCACGCAACGGGAGGAGGCAGGCTCGTGACCGGCAAGGAGGGAGAACCCGGATGGACGACGGGGACGGGTACACGGTCGGCGCGGTGGCGAGGATCGCCAAGGTGACCGTCCGCACCCTGCACCACTACGACGGGATCGGCCTGCTGTCCCCCCGGGGCCGCACGCCGGCCGGCCACCGCCGGTACGACGGGGCCGACCTCGGCAGGCTGCAGCGGATCCTGTTCTACCGCGAACTCGGGTTCCCCCTCGAAGGGATCGCGGCCGTCCTGGACGACGACTCGGTGAGCCCGAGCGAGCACCTGCGGCGCCAGCACAGGCTGCTCACCGACCGCATCGAGCACCTCCGGAAACTGGCCGCGGCCGTGGAACACGCGATGGAGGCGGAGAAGATGGGAATCCGGCTGACCCCGGAGGAGAAGTTCGAGCTCTTCGGCGAGAACTACCGCGAGGAGTGGGAGAGCGAGGCGGAGCAGCGCTGGGGCGACACCGCCGCCTGGGCGGAGTCCCAGCGCCGCACCGGCGGCTACGACAAGGCCGACTGGGAGCGGATCAAGGCCGAGGCGGACGCGCTCAACGCCCGCCTGGTCGAGGCCTTCACCGCCGGGGAGCCCGCCGGCGGCGGCCGGGCGACGGACCTCGCCGAGGCGCACCGGCAGCACATCCGCGACAACTTCTACGACTGCACCTACGAGATCCACCGCGGCATCGCGGGGATGTACCTCGCCGACCCCCGCTTCACGGAGGTCTACGAGGCGCTCGCCCCGGGCCTGGCCCGGTGGCTGCACGACGCCATGATCGCCAACGCCGACCTGCGCGGCGGCGGACCGGCGTAGCCGGCCGGGTGGCGGTCGGCCGGCTGTGGCCGGATAGGCGGTGGCCGGACGGGCGGCGCGCCGTACCCGGTGGGCGGCCACCCGGCACATCGCCACCCGGCACACCGCCACCCGGCACACCGCCACCCGGCACACCGCCGCCGGGCTCACGCGGTGCGGGGCGCAGCGCCCCGCACC
>NZ_JBHJRC010000397.1:0-6232 GCF_042261735.1 Kitasatospora sp. NPDC056327
GGCCGGGTGACGGGGCGTGCTGCCCGGCCCGCGGCTTCACCACCCGTCGGGTCAGCAGGGCACCGAGGAGCCCGTCGGCACGCCGAGGAGCTGGGTGAACGCCTTGTACCGGTTGACCCGGCTCTCGACCTGGCGCGGGTTCTTGCCGTCGCACTCCAGCGCGCCGTTGATCGAGCGGATCGACTGGCCGAAGCCGGCGCCGCTGATCATGGCGTCGTGCCCGGTGATCGGGCCCGGCCCGCTCTGGGTGTTCCAGTACCAGAGGGCCGTCATCATGGCGACCGCCGGGTCGTTCTCCACCAGCCAGGGGTTGTTCAGCAGGTCGATGCCGAGGTAGTCGCCCACCAGCTTGTAGTTGTAGTTCCAGCTCAGCTGCATCGGGCCGCGCCCGTAGTAGGCCGCCTGGCCGGCCGGGCAGCCGAAGGACCGGGCGGCGTCGCAGTAGTGCGGGTAGTTCGCCTCGTTCACCTCCTTGATGTAGTACAGCCCGGCGGTCTCGTGGCTGATGTTGGCGAGGAAGGCGGCGGCCTCCTGGCGGCGCATCGTGGCGTCACCGGTGTGGGCGAAGGCCGGGAACGCGGCCATGGCGGCCACCAGGCCCTGGTAGGTGTAGGCGGGATTCCGGTTCGGGAACATCTGGTTGAACTGGGCCTCGCTCACCACGAAGCTGCCCGGGTACGGGTTCCCACCGGTTCCGCAGGTGTAGGGCGCCCAGTAGTACGTGCTCACCGCGGGGTTGTAGCCGGGGTTGTCACGCCGGGCGACGTAGATCTTGCCGTCGGTGTGCAGCACGATGTCGCGGGTCTGGTAGTTGGCGCCCTGCGACCAGGCGGGGGCTATCGCGCATTCGTCCACCGGGATGGGGGTGGCGGCAGCCGCCGTGGTGGGCACGAGGGCCGAGGCCGCCAGCGCGCCGGCGGCCAACAGGCCTGCCAGCAGCGCCTTCGCACGAGTTCTGAGCACGAGTTTCCCTTTCGTGCACACGGGCATGCCGAGCAGACCCGGTGGGGGCCGGGAAGGCGGGCAGGCGCCGTTGTGGAGGATGTTGGCGCACACTGAACCGTTCCGCGTTCCTCGCGGTCAAGGTCCGTCCGAACACGTTTTGCAGGGCGCAACAACGCCGACTTTACGTTGAGTTGACCATCTCGTGGCAGTAACGTCCGGGTCTTCCCGACCATTTGAAAACTCGTCACTGTGCGATCCGTCCAACCGGTGGACCGCCGGACGCACCGTCACCGGACGGCACGGGAACGACGCAGCCCGGCCGCCGGGGACCTGACGACACGGCGGCCGGGCGCTGAGCGGCGGCGGGACCGGTTCCGGACGGCGAGGAGGGGAGACCCGCCGTCCGGAACCCGTGTTGCCCACCCGGACCTCGTCTCACCCCGATCCGGCCGGGCAAACCCCACGGCCCGAACCCCACGGCCAGAACGCACGGCCGCGAACCGTCGACCGGCCCCGGCGGACGCCGCGCGGGGCGGACGTCATCGGCAGGCCGGTCCAGCGCCGGTGGACGAGGGCGATCCGGGACGGCAGCGGCGTCACCCGGTCGAATTCCCGCCCCGCGCCCGGTTCCGGATCACCCCTCGGCCGTCCCGACCGCCGGGACCACCGGGGTCACCCGGACGCCGTCCGTGCCCCGGGTGCCCCTGGTCGCGCTACTGCACGGGCTTCCGCCGGCCCTCCCGCGCTCCCTCCCGGTCGGCGAGTGCCAGCAGCCCCGCCACCAGCGGGCTCGGGTCGTCCCGGCGCCAGGCGGCGGCGACCAGGGTGCGGGCCCCGCACGGGCCGACCGGCCCCGGGTCGACGCGGCGGAAGGCGACGCCGCGCAGACGGACGCGCCGGATGCTCGCGGGGGCGAGCGACACCCCGAGGCCCGCGCCGACGAGGGCGCACACCGTCTGCCACTCCACCGCGTGCTGCACGACCCGGGGCTCGAACCCCGACGCCCCGCACAGCTCCGCGATCCGGTCGTACAGTCGCGGCCCCACGGCCCGGGGGAGGAGGACGAACGGCTCGTCCGCCAACTCCCCGACCGGCACGGTCCGGAGGCCCGCCAGCGGGTGGCCGGCCGGCAGGACGGCGACGAACGGCTCGGTGAGCACGGTCCGGAAGTCCAGTGACCCGTCGGCCCCGGCGGGCGGCTCGCGCAGCAGTCCGACGTCGATCACGCGCTCGCGCAGGGCGTCCAGCTGGGGGGCGGTGGTCATCTCCCGGATGTCCAGCTCCACCCCCGGGTGTCGGGCCCGGAAGGTGCCGAGCAGCCCCGGCAGCACGGTCAGCGCCAGGGAGGCGGAGAACCCGATCCGCAGTCGTCCGGCCCGCCCGGCGCCGACGGCGCGCGCCGCCGCCAGCCCGTCCGAGAGGTCGGCGAGCGCCCGCCGCGCGGCCGGCAGCAGCTCCCGCCCCGCCGGGGTGAGCGCGACCCGCCCCGGCTCCCGGGTGAACAGCGCGAACCCCACCCGAGCCTCCAGCCGCGCGATCTGCTGGCTGAACGGCGGCTGGGCGACGCCGACCCGGGCGGCGGCCCGGCCGAAGTGCAGCTCCTCGGCGAGGACGGTGAAGGCGTGCAGCTGGGGGAGGGACGGATCGGGGCGCTCCATATCCCCAGGGATATCAGACGACGGGCCGCACCGTATTGGACGGTATCGCCGCAGGCCACCTACCGTGCAGCCATGACAGAGCGACGCGCGGTCCTGAGCGGTTCGGCCTTCGAGGAGCGGATCGGCTACGCCCGGGCGGTGGTGGACGGCGACCGCGTCCACGTCTCCGGCACCACCGGCTACGACTACACCGCCATGACCATCGCCGACGGCGTCGTGGAGCAGGCCGAGCAGTGCCTGCGCAACATCGGCGCCGCACTGGAGGAAGCCGGCTGCACCTTCGCCGACGTCGTCCGGGTCCGCTACCTGCTGCCCGTCCGCGAGGACTTCGAGCCCTGCTGGCCGGTGCTGCGCCGGGTGTTCGGCGACGTCCGCCCGGCCGCCACGATGATGGTCTGCGGCCTGGCGGACCCGGCGATGAGGATCGAGATCGAGGTGGACGCCCGCCGGCCCTCCGTCGGCTAGCCGCGCACCGCCACGGCCCGCACGCCGCCCCGACCCGCACGCCGCCGAGGCCCGCCACCCGTCCCTGGCGGGCCGGGCGGCGGGCGCCTACGCGTCGACCCGGTCGAAGACGAACGTCGTGCGGTCCAGGCTGTCGAGCGAGGGCAGCACCTCGATCTGGCCGTGCTCGCCGCCCGCCGGAGCCAGCCACACCAGGCCCTCCCGCGACCGGACCTCGTAACCGGTCTTCGTCCCGTCGACGGGCGAGAGCTCCCATTCCCCGGCGTGCTCCTGCCGGACGAGCAGCGCGACCAGCGGCCCGGCCGGCCGGCCACCGTCGGCGGCGACCGGTGCGCCCTTGGCGTACAGCTTGTGGAGCCCGCCCGGCAGCGCCTCGACGACCCAGACGGTGTCCTCGTCGTCGGTCCTGGCGAAGACCGCCTTGGGCGCCAGGTCGAGCGTCTCGACCCTCGCCCGGCCGACCGGCCGATCGGCGTTGAGGATCCTGTAGAGACCGGAGTCCAGGCTCATCGGTGCTGTCCGTTCTTCACGAGGGGTGCGCGGTACACGGACGTTGTACGCGCCGCGCCGTCCGCTCCGGGCGGGGGCGCGCTCGCGGCCACCCGAACGAGTGGCGGGCACGGGGGCGTCACACCCCGGTGGTCCGGAGGATGCGGTCGGCCACCAGCTCCGGCTCGTCGGTGGGCAGCGCGTGCCCGGCGCCGGGCACGATCTCGACCCCGGCGGTGGGCAGCACCCGGCCGATGCGGTCGGCGACCGCCCGCGAGTCGTGCAGGGCACTGCGACCGCCGAGCAGGAACAGCGCGGGGACGCGGATGTGCCGCAGTTCCTCGTCGGAGAGGACCGGTGGCACCGGGAGCGCGCGCCGGAAGCCCGTTGAAGCACGCATCAGGCGCATCAACCCGTCGTCCAGGATCGTGCTGTTGCCGACCAGCCGGGCCAGGCCGGGCCGCAGCGCCCGTGGTGCGGTGCCGGCGAGGGCGCCGGCGATCAGCCAGCCGTAGAACCGTGGTCCGGGGTCCGCGAGGCCCGCGGGGTCGACCAGGGTGAGCGAGGCGGTGCGGCCGGGGCGGTGGAGGTGGTGGTGGAGGGCGAGCCAGCCGCCGTAGGAGCAGCCGACGACATGGGCGGACGGGACGTCGAGTGCGGCGAGGAGTTCGTCCAGCCAGGCGGCGCCGTCGCGGCCGTCGGCGATCGGGGCGGTCTGCACGCTCGCTCCGGGTTCTCCGACGGTGTCCACGGCGAGGACCGGGCGGTGCCGGGCCAGCGCGTCGACGTACCGGTGCCACATCAGCGAGTTGCCGCCCGAGCCGGGGAGCAGCACGATCGGGGCGGCGCCGGAGCGGTCGCCCTGCGCTCCCGCGGTCCGGTGGACGCGGGTGGTTCCGAAGGCGGTCGGCACGTCGAGCGCGGTCCGCGGGCCGGGCCACAGCTCCGCCAGGGCGTGTTCGTAGGCGAGCCGGTAGCGCGTGCCGGCCCGGTCGTTCCTGAAGCGACTGATTCGCATGGTACAGGTGTATCACGGCATGATACGGGTGTACCAGGGACAGTGGGGAGGCGTGGTGACCAGGACCGACCACGAGGAGCGCCGGAGCCAGATCGCGGAGGCGCTGCTCCGGATCGCCGATGCGCAGGGGCTGCAGTCGGCCAGCATGCGGGCGGTGGCGACGGAGGCGGGTGTCTCCCTGCGGTTGGTGCAGTACTACTTCGAGACCAAGCAGGGGCTTCTGCTGGACGCGCTGACCAGGCTCGCCGCCCAGCTCCAGGCCCGCATGGAGCGGTGGATCGCCGAGACGGCCGGCTCCCCGCCGACGCCGCGCGGGACCGTCACGGCGGTCCTGTCGAGCATCGTGCCGACCGACGCCGAGAGCCGCCGGATCACCCGCACCTATGCCGCCTACTACGCCCTGGTGCTCAACGACCCCGAGGTGCTGGAGGAGCACGGCGCCCGGCAGCCCGAGGTGCTGGAGGGCTTCCTCGTGAAGCAGCTGCAGGCGGCCCGGCGAGCCGGGCAGATCGACCCCGGGAGGGACCCGGAGATCGCCGCCGCCGGGCTGCTCGCCATGGTCAACGGCCTCGGTTCGGGTGTCCTCGCGGGCCAGCGCACCGGTGACGAGGCGCTGGCGATCCTGGCCCGCCATCTGGAGGAGCTGTTCCGGGCGCCGTGAGCGCCCGGGCTTCCCGTCCGGGCAGGCGGTGCCGGTCCGGGATCCGAAAACCCCTGGTGGGGCCGTGGGTCGCCGGCCCGGTGACGACGTGGGGCCGGCTGCCGGTTGTCGCGGGCGCGGGCAGAGGCGGGTGGGCCCCGGGGGCAGGCGCGCCCGGCCGGACGGCCGTTACCCGCCGGTCACCGATGACGGATCGTCAGTTCCGTTGCCAGGCTCGGGGTGAGGGCCCGGCGCCGGCCGACGGCGGAATCCGTCGTCCGCCGCCCCCGGGCGACCGGGCCCTCACCACTTCGGCGGACGGGTCATCGGGAGGTCAGTGGTGAGGACGAGGAAGCCCGGTCGGGCGGCCGCGGCGGTGGCGGTGGTCGCCGCGATGCTGGTGGGGGCGGTGGTCGGAGCGGCGGGCACCGCCGGCGCGGCCTCGCTGGAGACGATCAGGCTCTGGTACTGCGACAAGACGACGGTCTCGGTCGAGAAGCTGACCGGCATGAACGGCCTCTACCTCTGCGGAGGCGGGTTCGGCCGGGAGATGCCGATCTACACCTTCGACGACGGGACGGTCCAGACCTTCTTCATCGGCGCGGACCACGCCGTGTGGACCTACTGGACCAACCCGGACGAGACCCGCAGCCCGCTGGTCTCGCTCGGCGGCCGTGCCACGAGCGACGTCCGGGTCAACGCCTACAACGGCGCCTTCGTGCAGTTGGAGGTGATCGGCACCGATTCCCGGCACTGGTTCAACAACCGGGCGGTGAACGGCAGCTGGAGCGGCTGGTTCCGCTAGCCGACGCGCCGGACGGCCAACGCGGCCCGGGTGGACTGCGTCAGGCTGGACCGGTGCCTGAAGCCGGAG
This sequence comes from Kitasatospora sp. NPDC056327, assembly GCF_042261735.1. Taxonomy (NCBI): domain Bacteria; kingdom Bacillati; phylum Actinomycetota; class Actinomycetes; order Kitasatosporales; family Streptomycetaceae; genus Kitasatospora; species Kitasatospora sp. NPDC056327. The sequence goes on from NZ_JBHJRC010000397.1 coordinate 6,090, forward strand.
GTCACGATCGAGGATCCCTTCCGTCAGGGCGAGCGGATGCTCTGCGGTGGCAACGATGCTGAGCCCGTCTCCGGGCCCGGCCGATCGGCCGCGCAGGAGCCGCTCAGGGCGCCGGCCCCGATCACTCAAGGTGAGTGATCGGG
>NZ_JBHJRC010000398.1:0-6212 GCF_042261735.1 Kitasatospora sp. NPDC056327
CGCCGGGGCCGGGCCGCGCGAGTGCGGGGCGGGTCAGGGCTGGGCGGGTCAGGCCGCCGACTCCACCGGGGGAGTCACCGAGGACGACACCTTCACGGAGGGCGACGCCGCCGGGGGCGAGGCCGTGCCCGTACCGGGGGAGGCCGTACCGGGGGAGGCCGTCGAGGGCGACGCGCCCGCCGACGACGGGGACCCGCCGGCCGAGGGCGACGCCGCCGAGGACGACGGGCCCGACGGCGAGGCGTCGGGCTCGTCGGAATCCGCCGGCACCGGCGGCAGGTCGTAGACGTTCCCCGGCGACACGATCTCCGTGACCGCCTTCGCGAACAGCGTCGACGGCGCCGAGCCCCGGTAGGTGATGTCCGTGTTCAGCAGCACCACCAAGGACGCCTGCGCGGACGGCAGGTACACCACCACCGCCTGGTACCCGGGCAGCGAGCCGTTGTGCCCGATCCACCCGTGGTTGGAGAACAGCCCCAGCCCGTACCAGCTGTCCGGGTCCGGCGACGGCTCCGGACGCAGCCGCTCCGCCTGCGTCTGCGGCGTCAGCAGCGAGCCCGTCGCCAGCGCCTTCGCCCACTTCTTCATGTCCGCCTGGGTGGAGATCGCCGCCCCCGCCGCCCACCCCCACGACGGGTTCCAGTCCGTGGCGTCCGCGACCGCGCCGTCCGGCGTCTGGTCGGTGTAGCCCTGCGCGTGCGGCTGCGGGAAGGCGGCGTCCGTCGGGAACACCGTCCGCTCCAGGCCGGCCGGGTCGAACACCTGCTTCTTCAGGAACTCCCCGAGCGGCTGCCCGCCCACCTTCTCGACCACCTGGCCCAGCAGCACCGTGTTGGTGTTGGAGTACTCGAACCCGGCGCCCGGCGCGAAGTTCGCGGGGTGCCGGAACGCGTACGCGAGCACCTGGTCGGGAGTGAACTCCCGGTGCGGGTCCGCCTCCAGGGTCCGGACGAACTCCTCGTCCTGCGTATACGGGAACAGGCCGCTGCGCATGTCCGCCAGCTGGCGCAGGGTGATCGCGCCGCCGCCGGGCACACCGCTCAGGTACTTCTCGACCGGGTCGTCCAGCCGGAGCCTGCCCTGGTCGACCAGCCGGAGCAGCGCGGTCACCGTGAGCGACTTGGTCACGCTGCCGATCCGCATGTTGAGCCCGGTCACCATCGCGGTGCCCGCCACCTTGTCGGACGTCCCGAACGCCTTGAGGTACTCGCCCTGCGGCGTCGCCACGTTGACGATCACGCCCGGCACCGAGGCCTCCGTCAGCACCCGCTCCACCGCCGCGTCCAGCCGGGCCGTGACGTCCGGCGTCAACGGCAGCGTCGTCCCGCCCGTACTCGGCGCGGCGGTGGTGGTGCCCGTGGCGGGGCCGCTCGGAGAGGGGCTGAGCGGCGTGGCCGTCGCCGTCGGGCTCAGCGCCGCCGGAACGGCCGTCACCGCCCCGGCGGCCGGCTGCTGCGACGCCGCACCGCCCGAACAGCCGGCGACCGCCGGCAGCCCGGTCAGTGCCAGCGCCACCGCCACGGCGGCCGGAGCCGTGGCTCGCTTCCTCGTCACACGGTTCGTCATCTTCGGGCGCCTCTCTGGGCCGGACGGGCCCGGAGCAGCGCTCCACGGGCCCGCAAGGGGGAGCGATCGCCACCGTATGCGCCGCCGTGGCGCCCCGCGCGCCGGGCGGGCGCCCGCTGGACCGAACGGACCCACCCGCCGCCCCCGCGCGCTCCAGGGGCTCCCGCGGACGGCGGCCGTCCGCCGCGGTTATCCGCCCCCTACCCGGGCCCGGGTAGCGTGCCCACCGCGGGAACCGACGGAGGGGGACACCGGGATGCTGCACTGCGAGGCCGTCGGAAAGCGCTACGGCCGCGGGCACTGGATCCTGCGCGACGTCGACCTGAGCCTCGCCCCCGGCGACGTCCTCGCCGTCGTCGGCGCCAACGGCTCCGGCAAGTCCACCCTGCTGCGCGTCCTCGCCGGCCTCACCCGCCCCACCACCGGCCGGGTCACCGGACCCGCCACCGCCCGCCGGGCCGTCGTCGGCTACGTCCCCGACCGGTTCACCGCTCCCGAACGCCTCACCGCCACCGCCTACCTCACCCACCTCGGCCGCATCCGGGGCCTGACCACCGCCGCCGCCCGCGCCCGCGCCGGGCGGCTCCTCGACCGGCTCGCCCTCGCCGGCGGTGCCGATGCCGCCCTGCGCACCCTCTCCAAGGGCAACGCCCGGAAGGTCGCGCTGGCCCAGGCCCTGCTCGTGCCGCCCGACCTGCTCGTGCTCGACGAACCCTGGTCCGGCCTCGACGCCGCCGCGCACGGCGTGCTGGCCGACCTCATCGGCGAGACCGCCGCCGGCGGCGGGACCGTGGTGTTCACCGACCACCGGGAGGCCGTCGCCGCGGCCCGCGCCACCACGGTCGGGGCCGTCGCCGGCGGGCGGGTCGTCCTCCGGTCCGGCGGCGGTCCGTCCACGTCCGAAGCGACAGGGCCCGCCGCGCCCGCCCAGATCGTGCTCACCGCCCCCGGCGCCGCCCCCGAACCCGCCGCGTCCCCGCCCGCCTGGCCCGAACCCGCCGTGTCCCCGCCCGCCTGGCCCGAACCCGCCGCGTCCCCGCCCGCCGGGCCCGACTGGGCCGCCCTTCCCGGGGTGCTCGCCCTGGAGCGGCGAGGGCCCGAAATCCACCTGCGCGTCGACCCCACCCGCACCGACGCCGTGCTCCTCACCGCCCTGCGGCACCACTGGTCCGTCCACGCGGTCAGCCGCCCACGGCCGCACCCGCAGCCCCCGCACCCCCGGCCCGAACCCGCCCCGAGGACCACCGTCCGATGACCGCCCTCGTCCGCTACCGGCTCACCACCCTCCTCCTCTCCCAGCGCCACCTCGCCCCGCTGCTCCTGTTCACCAGCCTCGTCACCGTCCTGACCAGCAGCGACACCGGCCCGCTCACCGCCGCCCACGGCGCCGCCGGCGCCGCGATGCTGCTCGCCGCCACCTGGCTCACCACGGCCGTCGCAGGCCTGGAGGACCAGGCCCACCGCGGCATCCTGACCGCCGCCGGCAGCCACCGGCGCCTGCTCGCCGGCACCGTCCTCACCGCCCTCCTCGCCTGCCTGCCGCTCACCGTCCTCGGCCTCGCCCTGCCGCTGCTCGTCGGCACCCACAGCCCCACCGCCGCCGACCTGCTGCTCGGCGCCGAGGCACAGCTCACCTGCGCCCTCACCGGCACCGCGGTCGGCCTGATCGCCTCCCCGCCCGTCGTCCGCCACCACGGCCGCGGCCTGCTGCTCGCCCTCGCGCTGCTCCTCGCGCTCACCCTGGGCAAGGGCCTGCCCCCGGTCAACCTCCTGCTCACCCGCCTCGCGACCCACCGGCACGCGGCCGACCTCCTCGCCTCCACCGCCGTCCTGCTGGCCGTCGCCGCTGCCCTCCTCGGCGCGGCGGCGGCCCTCGCCCACACCGTCGTCACCCGACGCGACTGACCCGGCCCCGGAGCCGCCGCCGGCCCCGCACCGAGACGGGCGCGCGACGGTCGGCGCAGCGCCCCGCGCGCCCTCCGCACGCCCCGCGCGCTGCGCCGTCGGAGTGCCGCCCGGCACGCCGCGAACCGCCGCCGAGTCCAGCTCGGGCACGATCGTTTAGCCCAGCTGTCGCGGCCCTTAAGAATTCCTCGATGGACCGCACCCCCTCTCACCAGGCAGATTTCTGCCTGCCCGGAATGCGGACACCGGACCCCCGGTCCCGCGCCACCCCGCCCTGCCCCGCCAGGCCCTGGCTCCGCCAGGACCCGCCGGCCCCCGGGACCGCCGTCCGCCGGGCCCCGTCGGCCTGCCCACACCAGGCCGCCCCCACCGTGCGTCAGGAGCCACCGCCGTGAAGGCACTCGTCAAGCAGAAGGCCGAGCCCGGACTCTGGCTGATGGACGTCCCCACCCCGGCGATCGGCCCCGGCGAGGTGCTCATCAAGGTGCTGCGCACCGGCATCTGCGGCACCGACCTGCACATCCGCAAGTGGGACGGCTGGGCCCAGCAGACCATCAGGACCCCGCTGGTCCTCGGCCACGAGTTCGTCGGCGAGGTCGCCGAGACCGGCGCCGGCGTCGCCGACATCGCGGTCGGCGACCTCGTCAGCGGCGAGGGTCACCTGGTCTGCGGCAAGTGCCGCAACTGTCTCGCCGGCCGCCGCCACCTCTGCCGCAACACGGTGGGCCTCGGCGTCAACCGCGACGGCGCCTTCGCCGAGTACGTCGCCCTGCCCGCCTCCAACGTCTGGGTGCACCGGGTCCCCGTCGACCTCGACGTCGCCGCGATCTTCGACCCCTTCGGCAACGCCGTGCACACCGCGCTGTCCTTCCCGCTGGTCGGCGAGGACGTGCTGGTCACCGGCGCCGGCCCGATCGGCATCATGGCCGCCGCCGTCGCCAAGCACGCCGGCGCCCGCAACGTGATGATCACCGACGTCTCGCCCTACCGCCTCGACCTCGCCCGCAAGGTCGGCGTCTCGCTGGCGCTCGACGTCTCCGAGCACACCATCGAGGAGGGCCAGCAGAAGCTCGGCCTGCGCGAGGGCTTCGACGTCGGCCTGGAGATGTCCGGCCGCCCCGAGGCGCTCCAGTCGATGATCGCCAACATGACCCACGGCGGCAGGATCGCCATGCTCGGCCTGCCCGCCGAGGACTTCCCGGTTGACTGGGCCTCCGTCGTCACCTCGATGCTCACCATCAAGGGCATCTACGGGCGCGAGATGTTCGAGACCTGGTACGCCATGTCCGTCCTGCTGGAGGGCGGCCTCGACCTCAGTCCGGTGATCACCGGCCGCTACGCCGCCGCCGACTTCGAGGCCGCCTTCGACGACGCGGCCGGCGGCCGCTGCGGCAAGGTCATCCTCGACTGGACCGTCTGATCCCCCCTCGCCCTCCCGTTGCCAGCCCGTTGCCACCCCGTATAGGAGCAGCCGTGTTCGACACCGTGCGCGACGACCTCGCCGCCACCCTCGACGAGATCCGCGAGGCCGGCCTCTTCAAGCCGGAGCGGGTGATCGGCACCCCGCAGAGCGCCGCCGTCACCGTCACCGCCGGCGGCACCCCCGGCGAGGTGCTCAACTTCTGCGCCAACAACTACCTGGGCCTCGCCGACCACCCCGAGGTGCTCACCGCCGCCAAGGAGGCCCTCGACCGCTGGGGCTACGGCATGGCGTCCGTCCGATTCATCTGCGGCACCCAGGACGTGCACAAGGAGCTGGAGGACCGCCTCTCCGCGTTCCTCGGCCAGGAGGACACGATCCTCTACTCCTCGTGCTTCGACGCCAACGGCGGCGTCTTCGAGACCCTGCTCGACGAGCGCGACGCCGTCATCTCCGACGCGCTGAACCACGCGAGCATCATCGACGGCATCCGCCTCTGCAAGGCCCGCCGCCACCGCTACGCCAACCGCGACCTGGCCGACCTGGAGCAGCAGCTCAAGGACAGCCAGGACGCCCGCCGCCGCCTGATCGTCACCGACGGCGTCTTCTCGATGGACGGCTACGTCGCCCCGCTGCGCGAGATCTGCGACCTCGCCGACCGCTACGACGCCATGGTCATGGTCGACGACTCGCACGCCGTCGGCTTCGTCGGTGCGAACGGGCGCGGCACGCCCGAGCTGCACGGCGTCATGGACCGCGTCGACATCATCACCGGCACCCTCGGCAAGGCGCTCGGCGGGGCCTCCGGCGGCTACGTCGCCGCGCGCCGGGAGATCGTCGCGCTGCTGCGCCAGCGCTCGCGCCCGTACCTGTTCTCCAACTCGCTCGCGCCGGTGATCGCCGCGGCCTCGCTCAAGGTGCTCGACCTGGTCGAGAAGTCCAACGAGCTGCGGGAGCGGCTGGCGGCCAACACGGCGCTGTTCCGCTCGCGGATGACCGAGGCGGGCTTCGAGGTCCTGCCCGGCGACCACGCCATCGCGCCCGTCATGATCGGCGACGCCGCCAGGGCGGGGCGCCTCGCCGAGCTGCTGCTGGAGCGCGGCGTCTACGTGATCGGGTTCTCCTACCCCGTCGTGCCGCACGGCCAGGCCCGGATCCGCGTGCAGCTCTCCGCCGCGCACAGCACCGAGGACGTCGAGCGCGCCGTGGCCGCCTTCATCGACGCGCGCGCGGCCCTGGGCGAGTAGCCCCCCGGGGAGCGGCCCGCCCTGGCCGGCTCCCCCCTCGATCGCCCGTGGCGCGTCCGCTCGGAACCGGACGC
>NZ_JBHJRC010000399.1:0-6163 GCF_042261735.1 Kitasatospora sp. NPDC056327
AGTCCCCGAACCGGGGACGACCGCCCACAGGCATGTCGTGGCGCGCTGCGGACCGTCGGCGGACCTCCCCCGAGGACACGGCCGCCGTCCGTCGTACCCCGGACAGGAGGCCGGGGCGCGCGCGAAGCGGAAGGGTGGGTCGAAGCGGATCGGTCTACTTGGGCGCCTTCTTGCCGGTGACGCCCAGGTACACCAGGGGAGCGAGGTTGGGCTTGAGGTCCTTGACCTTGACGCCCCAGGAGGTGAAGGCCTTCTGGTGCTCGGCCGCGGAGGCGAGCAACGAGACCAGTGACCCGGCGACGGCGGCCGGATCCAGCGATTTGTCGGACTGACCCTTCGCCTGGAGTTCCTTGACGGCATCCGTGAGCGGCTTGGCGACCGCGTTGAGGACGGTCATGCGGATCTTGAAGAACCGCTTGTCCCCTTCGGCGGCACCGAGCGTGACCACTCGGAGAATGGCGTCGTTCTTGCGCCAGAAGGCGAGGAATCCGTCGACCAGTTCTTCCGAAGTGGCCGTGCCGGACTTCCCTGCCCAGGACTTTCCGGCCACCAGCTCTTTGAGCGTGTCGGCGTCCTTGGCCATTTCCTCGGCGATTTCGAGGACGGCGCCCTCGACATCCGGGAAGTACTGGTAGAAGGTCGCGGGGGAGGTACCCGCCATACGGGCGACGTCGATGACCTTGACGTCCCGATAGGGCGACGTGCTGAGCATCTCGCGGAGGCAGTCGAGCAGCTTCTGCCGCGTCTCCTGTCCGCGTCGCCCGGCGACGCGACCGTCGACGGTGCGAACTTGTCCTGTCATGCCGTCAGCTTACCGTGGCCCGATCTTGGCGCGATTCGGTGATGTGACAATTACTCCGGTCGGGGGTTGGTATAGCCGTCCGGAGGCCTTCGGAGGGATATTCACGGGCCCCCGCGGCCCTCCTTGACGCCCCCCCGTGCACCGATGACCCCACAGGGTGACGAACCCTTCGCTGAGGGGTTATCGCGTAACGGAGCGTGACCGGTCGGCCGGGGGTGTGAGCTGGCCCTCTCTGCGGTCCCGGGCGTGTCGGGTGCAAGTCGGGGGCGGAGCGGACGTCAGAATCCGGCCGTTCCGTGGCCGGTGGCCGGGCGGCGGGCCCTCCCGCGGGCCGGACGGTGCTCTGGGCGGGGGAGGTTGGAGATGGGCCCGGCGGCATTGGAGAATCGGGTCGGCACCACGCGGCGGGTGCTCGGCACCACGCGGGCGGTGCTCAAGACGGGGAGGTGGCAGCGGGTGGACCAGCTGACGGCGCACGATCCGAGGCGGATCGGGCCCTTCGAGGTGCTGGGGCGGCTCGGGGCGGGCGGCATGGGCCTGGTCTACCTGGCACGATCGCCCGCCGGACGGCGGGTGGCGATCAAGACGGTCCGGGGGGAACTGGCCGAGGACGAGCTGTTCCGGGTCCGCTTCGCGCGGGAGATCGCGGCCGCCAAGACGGTCGGCGGCTTCTACACGGCGGCCGTGGTCGACGCCGACCCGGACGCCCGGGTGCCCTGGCTGGCGACCGCGTACGTCCCGGCGCCGTCCCTGGAGGACCTGGTCACCGAGTGCGGGCCGCTGCCGGTCGGGGCGGTGCGCTGGCTGGTGGCCGGCATCGCCGAGGCCCTGCAGTCCATCCACGCGGCCGGGCTGGTCCACCGCGACCTCAAGCCGTCCAACGTCCTGGTGGTCGAGGACGGCCCCCGGGTGATCGACTTCGGTATCGCCGCCGGGGTCTCCAGCACCCGGCTCACCATGACCAACGTGGCGGTCGGCACCCCGGCCTACATGTCGCCGGAGCAGGCCCGGGACAGCCGCGGCGTCACCGGTGCCAGCGACGTCTTCTCGCTCGGCTCGCTGCTGGTGTTCTGTGCCACCGGCCACCCGCCCTACCGGGGGGCCAACCCGGTCGAGACGGTGTTCCAGCTGCTGCGCGAGCAGCCCGACCTCTCCGGCCTGCCGGCGGAGCTGGCCGACCTGGTGCGCGCCTGCATGCGGCCGTCGCCCGAGCACCGGCCGACGCCGGAGCAGATCCAGGTGGAGCTGGCCCCGCACCTCTTCTCGCGGGACGACGCCTCCGGGGAGGCGGGGGACTGGCTGCCGCCCGACGCGCTCGCCCTCATCGAGCGCAAGCGCGGCCGGCGCCGGCCGCCGCCGGCGGCGCCCGGCCACGGCTCCGGGCACGGGCCCGGCCACGGTCCGGTCCAGGGCGTCCCGCCGCAGCCCGCGCCGCACCAGCAGCACCCCCGGCACCCGTCCGGCCCGCAGCCCGGACCGCAGCCGTTCCCGGCCCCGCACACGGGCCCGGGCGACCCGCGCACCCGGCCGATCGCCGGGCACGCCCCGCCGTCGGCCGGTCCGGTGCACGGCGCCCCGCCCGCCCCGGACACCGAGGCCGCCACCGAGAAGCTGGCCGCCCCCAGCCGGCACCGCCGGCCCGTCGCCGAGGCGGGTGACGAGGTGCGGCTGCCCGGCGCCTCGGTCCGGATAGGGCCGGGGCCGCGCGCCGAGCAGGCCGGCCCGGGCGCGCCGCCCGCCGAGACCGACTGGGTCCGGCGGATCACCCCGCCCCCGGCCCGCGCCTCCCGCTGGCGGCCCTGGCGGTTCCGGATGTCCAACGACGTCTGGGGCACCCCCGTGGTCGCCGACGGCACCCTGTTCGTCTCCAGCTTCGAGGTGCACGCCCTGGACATCGCGTCCGGGCAGCGCCGCTACAAGACCCGGGACGTCGCCTGGGCGCTCGCCGTGGACGCCGGTCGGGTGCACGCGGCCGACGGCCCCCACCTGTACACGGTCGACGTCGCGGACGGCACCGAGCGCTGGCGGCACTCGCTGGACGGCTGGGTGTACGCGCTGGACGCGGCCGACGGCGTGCTCTGCTGCGGCGTCCGGGGCGGCGGCGTCCAGCTGCGCGCCGCGGCCACCGGGGCCGAGCTGTGGCGGGCCGACGACGCCCAGCAGGACTACGAGAACCCGCAGTCCGGCCCCGCCCTGGTGGGCGGCGCGGCGTACTACTACGGCGGCGGGCGGCTGCGCTGCGTGGACCCGCGCGGCGCCGGCCTGCGCTGGTCGGTCCCGGTCGGCGAGGACGTGCCGTCCCGCCCGGCGGAGCGGGCCGGGGTGCTCTACGTGACGGCGGGCACCCGGGTGTACGCGCTGGACGCGGCGAGCGGTGCCGAGCGCTGGCGCTTCGAGGCCCCGGTGCTGCTGTTCACGCCGCCGGCGCTGGACGCCGACGCGGTCTACGTCGCCGACTACCTCGGCACCGTCTACGCGCTGGACGCGGCCACCGGCCGGGACCGCTGGCGCGCTGCCACCGGCACCCGGCACGGCGCCGAGCCGGTGGTGGTCCGGGACGGCACGGTGCTGGCGGGCAGCGGCGAGGTGCTGTTCGCCTTCGACGCGGCGGGCGGCCGGGAGCGCTGGCGGTACACCGCGCGGGACGAGATCGTCGGCTCCCCGGCGGTCGCGGACGGGCTGGTGCACCTCGGCAGCCGGGACCACTCGCTGCACACCCTGGACCTGGCCAGCGGTCAGCTGCGCTGGGAACTGGGCACCAAGGGCGAGCTGACCGGCTCGCCGGTCGCGGTCGGCGGAAAGGTCTTCGTCGGCAGCAAGGACCGCTGCGTGTACGCGCTGGACGCCTTCTACGGCACGGCGGTGCCCTCGCACTGAGCGGCCGGGCGCCGCTGGCCCGGGGCGGCGGCCGCCCGGCGTGATCGGAGAGGGAGGCCTAGCGGAGGCGGGCCCCGGGGTGGCGGGCGCACCAGCCCTCCCAGGCGGAGGCCACCATCTCCTCGACCCCGTACCGGGCGCTCCAGCCCAGCTCGCGGCGGATCAGGCGGGCGGAGGCGACCACCCGGGCCGGGTCGCCGGGGCGGCGCGCGGTGATCTCCGGGGTGGTGTCGTAGCCGGTGACCCTGCCGATCACGTCCAGCATCTCGCGGACGCTGACGCCCTCGCCGCGCCCGATGTTGAGGGTCAGCCGGGTCCCGCCGGGCGGGTCGCCGGCCAGCCGGCGGGCCGCCGCGACGTGCGCCGAGGCGATGTCGCCGACGTGCACGAAGTCGCGGACGCAGGTGCCGTCGGGGGTCGGGTAGTCGGCGCCGAAGACCCGTGGGGCCCGGCCGGCGGTGAGCCGTTCGAAGACCATCGGGATCAGGTTGTGGACGCCCGCGTCGGAGAGCTCCGGCGAGGCGGCGCCGGCCACGTTGAAGTAGCGCAGCGAGACGGTGGACAGGCCGTGCGCCCGGCCGGCCGCCGCGACCAGCCACTCGCCGGCGAGCTTGGTCTCCCCGTACGGGTTCATCGGCGCGCAGGGGTCGGCCTCGGTGACCAGGTCGACGTCCGGCATGCCGTAGACGGCGGCGGAGGACGAGAGGAGGAAGCGCCGCACCCCGGCCCCGACGGCGGCCTCCAGCACGTTCTGCAGACCGGTGAGGTTCTCCCGGTAGTAGTGGAAGGGCCGCTCGACCGACTCGCCGACCTGCTTCTTCGCCGCGAAGTGCAGCACCCCGCGCACGTCGTGCCCGCGCAGCACCGCGTCGACGGCCGCCCGGTCCAGGGTGGAGCCCTCGATCAGCGGGACGCCGTCGGGCAGCCGGGCGCCGGGGGTGGCCGTGCTGAGGTCGTCCAGGACCACGGCCCGCTCGCCGGCCGCCACGAGCTGCCGCACCACGTGCCCGCCGATGTATCCGGCACCACCGGTGAGCAACCAAGTCATGGCCGGAATCCTATGGCCTGCCGGTGACGGGCCCCGTCCCGCGGACGGGCGGTGAGTGCCGCCGGGGTGCCGTGGGCGCGTCGCAGCCGGGGATTCGGACATTTCGGTGAAATGCTCACAAAGATCTCTGCGTAGCGTCCGAGCGGCCCGTCACGGCCGCGTGCCGAGGAACCCGGAGGCCGTCACGGTGAACCGCCAGAAGAACCCCACCCGCCCGTTCCCCGGAGGCCCGCGCCAGGCCGGACCGCGCCCGACCGGGCCCAGGGGGTTCGGGGCCCGGCTGGTCGCGCCGGGGGCGGTCGCGGCGGCGGCCGCGCTGGTGCTGGCCGGCTGCAGCAGCGGCTCGTCGTCGTCCTCGTCGTCGTCCCCGGCCACGTCGGCGGGCGGCTCCCCGGCGGCCTCCTCCTCCGGTGCCTCCGCCGCCGCCCCCCAGGCGGGCGGCGGCAACCAGCTGCAGAGCGACTACCAGCGGGTGATCAAGGCGGTGCTGCCCTCGGTGGTGCAGATCACCACGGCGAGCGGGCTCGGCTCCGGCATCGTCTACGACGACAAGGGCGACATCGTCACCAACGCCCACGTGGTCGGCACGGCCACCGCCTTCACCGTCACGCTGGCCGGCAGCACCAAGGCGCTGGACGCCACCCTGGTCGCCAGCTACCCCGACTCCGACCTCGCCGTGATCAGGCTCGCCAGCCTGCCCCCCGGGCTCAAGCCGGCCGTCTTCGGCGACTCCGCCAAGGTCGAGCTGGGCCAGATCACCCTCGCCATGGGAAGCCCGCTCGGGCTCTCCAGCAGCGTCACCCAGGGCATCGTCTCGGCCACCGGCCGGACCGTCTCCGAGCCGCGCACCGAGGGCTCGCCGGGGGCCACCATCGGCAACATGGTGCAGACCTCGGCCGCCATCAACCCCGGCAACAGCGGCGGCGCCCTGGTCAACCTGGACAGCCAGGTGATCGGCATCAACACGCTCGCCGCCACCGAGCCGGACGCCAACGGCGCCGCCGCCCCGGGCATCGGCTTCGCCATCCCGGCGTCCACCGTGACCGGCATCGCCGACCAGCTGATCAAGGACGGCAAGGTCTCCAACTCCGGCCGGGCCGCGCTCGGCATCACCGCCCGGACCTACTTCGACCAGGACTTCCGCCCGGCCGGCGCCGTGGTGGTCGCCGTCTCGCCCGGCGGTCCGGCCGCTTCCGCGGGCCTCCAGACGGGGGACGTGATCACCAGGATCGGCGACAGCCCCGTCGACTCGCTGAACTCGCTCACCACCGCGCTGGCCTCGCTCGCGCCGGGCAGCAAGGTCACCGTGGCCTACACCCGGGACGGCCGGAGCCAGACCGCCGAGGTCACCCTCGGCACCCTGGAGACGCCCTAGGGCGCGCCCTGGGGCGATCGAGCCCCCGGACGGCGGCCGGCCGGCACACCGCGCAAGGGTT
>NZ_JBHJRC010000400.1:0-6155 GCF_042261735.1 Kitasatospora sp. NPDC056327
GATAATGGGGATTGTAAAAAAAGAGAATCAAGTTTTGGAAATTCAGCCCTTCGTCGCCGGGCCCGTTGTCACCGGACCCTTCGTCGCCGGGGCGCTACGGCAGGGCCAGCATCCGGTCCAGCGCCGCCTTGGCGTGCTTCTCGGTCTCCGGGTCGACGCTGATCACGTTCGGCACCCGGCCCTCGACCAGCGACTCCAGCGCCCAGACCAGGTGCGGCAGGTCGATCCGGTTCATGGTCGAGCAGAAGCAGACCGCCCGGTCCAGGAAGACGATCTCCTTGTCCGGGTGCGCCTTGGCGAGCCGGCGGACCAGGTTCAGCTCGGTGCCGATGGCCCACTTGGAGCCGGGCCCGGCGGCGTCCAGCGCCTTGATGATGTACTCGGTCGAGCCCACCATGTCGGCCGCCGCGACGACCTCGTGCCGGCACTCCGGGTGCACCAGGACGTTGACGCCCGGGATCCGCTCGCGCACGTCGTTCACCGAGTCCAGGGTGAACCGGCCGTGCACCGAGCAGTGGCCGCGCCAGAGGATCATCTTCGCGTCCCGCAGCTGCTCGGCGGTCAGGCCGCCGTTCGGCCGGTGCGGGTTGTAGACGACGCAGTCGTCCAGCGAGAAGCCCATGTCCCGCACCGCGGTGTTGCGGCCGAGGTGCTGGTCGGGCAGGAAGAGCACCTTCTGCCCCTGCTCGAAGGCCCACTCCAGGGCGCGCTTGGCGTTGGAGGAGGTGCAGATGGTGCCGCCGTGCCGGCCGGTGAAGGCCTTGATGTCGGCGGAGGAGTTCATGTACGACACCGGGACGGTGACGTCGGCTATGCCGGCGTCGGTCAGCACGTCCCAGCACTCGGCGACCTGCTCGGCGGTGGCCATGTCGGCCATCGAGCAGCCGGCCGCGAGGTCCGGCAGGACGACCCGCTGGTCGTCTCCGGTGAGGATGTCGGCGGACTCGGCCATGAAGTGCACACCGCAGAAGACGATGTACTCGGCCTCCGGGCGGGCCGCGGCGTCGCGGGCGAGCTTGAAGGAGTCGCCGGTGACGTCGGCGAACTCGATCACCTCGTCGCGCTGGTAGTGGTGGCCGAGGATGAAGACGCGGTCGCCGAGCGCGGCCTTGGCCGCCCTGGCGCGCTCGACGAGGTCGGGGTCGGAGGCCGGGGGGAGGTCGCCGGGGCACTCTACGCCGCGCTCGCTGTTCGGGTCGGCCTCGCGGCCGAGCAGCAGCAGAGCGAGCGGCGTCGGAGTGGGGTCGACGCCGTAGGTCTCGGTGATGGTGGTGGTCACGGGCGGGTGCCCTTCTGTGCGGCCGATCAAGCGGTGCAGCCTTTTCGTCTATCTGACGCAATCTATGATAACCGGTTAGCGTCAGAGTGACGATGGCCGTCCTGTCGATGTGACGAGAACCGCTCGCCGGTTCGGAGCCTTCCCGGGGCCGCCCGGCGTGGCCGGAACCGGATCCCGGGCCGGCCGGGGTTCGCTGGGCACATGAAGGCAATCGCGATTCGCCGCTACGGCGGCCCCGAAGTGGTCGAGTACACGGACCTGCCCGATCCGAAGGTCGGCCCGGACTCGGTGCTGGTGCAGGTCAGGGCAGCCGGGGTGAACCCGGTCGACTGGAAGGTGCGGGAGGGGCGGCTGGACGGCCTGCTCGACGCGCACTTCCCGCTGGTGATGGGCTGGGACGCGGCGGGCGTGGTCCGCGCGGTGGGCGGCGGGGTCACCGAGTTCGCGCCGGGGGACGAGGTCTACGGCTACGTCCGCAAGGACGCGGTCGAGCACGGCACCTACGCCGAGCTGGTCGCCGCGCCGGTGCGCACCCTGGCCCGCAAGCCGGCCGCGCTGGACTGGGCGCAGGCCGGCGGGCTGCCGCTGGCCGGGCTGACCGCCCTGCACGCGCTGCGGGCGGTGGGCGCCGGCGCCGGGGACACCGTCCTGGTGCACGCCGCGGCCGGCGGGGTCGGCCACCTGGCCGTCCAGCTCGCCAGGGCCTTCGGCGCCCGGGTGATCGGCACCGCCGGCGAGCGCAACCACGCCTACCTGCGCTCGCTCGGCGCCGAGCCGGTCCACCACGGCGAGGGCCTGGCGGAGCGGGTCCGGGCGCTCGCCCCGGAGGGCGTGGACGCCGCGGTGGACCTGGTCGGCGGCGACGCCGTCGAGGTCTCGGCGGGGCTGGTCGCCGACCCGGCGCGGATCGCCTCCGTCGCGGACTTCGGGGTGCGGGCGCGCGGCGGCCGGTACGTCTGGGTCCGCCCGGACGCCGCCGGGCTGGCCGAGCTGGCCGCGCTCGCCGACGAGGGGCGGCTGACCGTGACCGTCGCCTCGACCTTCCCGCTCGCCCAGGCCGCCTCCGCGCAGGCGCTCAGCGCCGAGGGCCGCACCCGGGGCAAGATCGTCCTGCTCACCGGCTGACCCCCGGGCCGGGCCGGGCCCCGGCGGACGCCTCCGCGTCATCCGCCAGAGGTGGACTCGCTCCTGACATCCGCCAGAATGGTGCCGAACCGTTTCGGCGGGCCGACGCCGCCCCGCCGCCGATCCCGACGCCGCACGACCCGTGGAGCCCCGCACCGATGAGCAGCAGCCGAGCGCACGAGACGGTCGGGGCCTCCCTGGACGAGACCGACCGCCTGCTCCTCGCCCGGCTCGCCGGTGACGGCCGCGCCTCCTACGCGGAGATCGGCCTCCAGGTGAACCTCTCCGCCACCGCCGTCCGCCGCCGGATCGACCGGCTGCGGGCGCGCGGGGTGGTCCGCGGCTTCACCGTCGTCCTCGACCCCTCGGTGCTCGGCTGGCGGACCGAGGCCTTCGTCGAGGTCTACTGCCGCGAGCGGACCGCCCCCGAGGAGATCCTCGCCAGCCTGCGCCAGTTCCCCGAGGTGGTCGCCGCGTGGACGGTCACCGGCGACCCGGACGCGCTGGTCCACCTGCGGGCCGCCGACATGCGGCACCTGGAGGCGGTCATCGAGCGGATCCGCCGCGAGCCGGGCGTCCAGCGCAGCCGCTCCTCGGTCGTCCTCTCCCAGCTCATCGGCCAGTAGCGGACGGGCGGATCCGCCCCGCGCAGGAATCCTGCGCCCGGCCCGCCGAAGACGCCCGAAAGCTGCCTGACCAGCCGCGTTCCGACGCGCGGTGCACGCCTCGCGCTGCCTACGCTGAGCACGTCCGGCCGTACGGTGTCACCCCCCGTGCCACCGGGCGCTCCCCGACACCCCACAGCCGAGAGGGACACCCGTGTCCGCAGCCCCCGACCGCATGCACCGGCCCGACAGCGACCTGGTCGACCTGGTTTTCGACTACATGCGCGAGCGGCTGCAGTACGACCCCGTCCCGCTCGACCACCCCGGCGACGGCGAGCACCTGCGCGTGCAGCTCTCCGGCCTGCTCAACCAGGACGGCAACGCCCCGGCCGACGTGCTCAAGCTCTACGACCACGAGCTCTCCCGAGCGGTGATCTCCGCCGACAGCCCGCGCTACCTCTCCTTCATCCCGTGCGCCCCCACCAAGGCCGCGCTGCTCTTCGACATGGTCGTCTCCTGCGCCTCCCTCCAGGGCATCTCCTGGCTGGAGGCGGCCGGCGCGATCGCCGCCGAGAACCAGGTGCTGCGCCTGATCGCGGACCGCGCCGGCATGCCGGCCTCGGCCGGCGGCACCTTCGTCTCCGGCGGCTCGGCCGGCAACCTGTCCGCGCTGGTGGTCGCCCGCGACACCGCCCGCCGCCGGCTGGGCGTCGGCCCCGGGGCCCGGCTGCGGATCGCCGTCGCCGGCCAGGTGCACTCCTCGGTCAAGAACACCTTCAACATCATCGGCGTCGAGGCGTTCGAGGTGCCGACCGTCGACCGCCGCTTCACCGGCGAGGCCCTGCGCGCCGCGCTGGCCGCCGATCCGGACCCGGGGACGGTGATCGCCGTCGTCGGCACCGCCGGCACCACCAACGAGGGCATCGTCGACGACCTCCGCGGCCTCGCCGAGGTCGCCCGCGAGCGCGACCTCTGGTTCCACGTCGACGGCGCCTACGGCGGCGCGGGCCTGTTCGCCCCCTCCGTCCGGGAGCGCTACGACGGCATCGAGCACGCCGACTCCTTCGTCGTCGACCCGCACAAGTGGCTGTTCGCGCCCTTCGACTGCGCCGCGCTGCTCTACCGCAACCCCCAGCTGGCCCGTGCCGTGCACACCCAGGACGCCTCCTACCTGGACGTCCTGCACACCGAGGGCGACGAGTGGAACCCCACCGACTACGCCTACCACCTGACCCGGCGCGCCCGCGGCCTGCCGCTGTGGTTCTCGCTCGCCGTGCACGGCGTCCAGGCCTACACCGACGCCATCGAGGCCGGCCTCGCGCTCGCCCGGGACACCGCGCAGCTGATCCGCGACACCGACCACCTGGAGCTGCTGTTCGACCCGCAGCTCTCCGCGGTCTGCTTCAAGCGCCGGGGCTGGACCAACGACGACTACTACCGCTGGTCCCGGCAGCTGCTCGCGGACCAGATCGGTTTCGTCACCCCCACCGGCTGGGACGGCGAGACGGTCGCCCGCTTCGCCTTCCTCCACCCGGGCACCACCATGGAGACGGTCCGGGAGATCCTCGACACCATGGCGTGAGCCGCGGCCGTCCGGAGCCCCGCCGGGAACCGCCCGGCGGGGCTCCCGCCGTCCGCTACAGCAGCCCGCCGTTCGGCACGTACGGCGCCGGCGGGCGCATCCCGCGCAGGCCCAGGAAGCCCCGGGTCTCCACCGTCAGGCCGACCTCCAGGCCGACGTCCAGCGCCCACTCCTGCTCCGCGGTCAGCGCCTCGACCCGGGCCTCCACCCCGTCCGGCACCCGGGCCAGGGCCTCCCGCAGCAGCCGGGTGGCGATCCGCTTCGAGGTCGCCGCCAGCAGCCTCACCTCACCGCCGTCCCGGTAGCAGTAGCCGCTGCCCGCCAGGGTGTCCGCGATCAGCAGTTCCTCGCAGTGGGCCAGCAGCAGTTCGTGGTCCGGCCCGTGCGCGGAGCCGCGCAGCCGCCGGTCCACCGAGTCCAGCAGGTGCAGGTGGGAGGCGTTGCCCCGGTGCACCGGGAGGTTCCCCGGGTCGGCCAGCCCGGCCCGGTCCACCCGCCCGGTCAGCTGCATCGCCGGGTGCATCGTGAACCCGGCCAGCCGGTAGCGGCGCACGGCCGCGGGGGACGGCGAGGAGCACAGCATCCCGCGCAGACAGCCGTGCCCGTGCGCGAGGGCTCGGTCCAGCAGCAGTCGGCCCAGCCCCTTGCCGTGCACCTCCGGCAGCACCGCCAGCAGCGCCAGCACCCAGGCCCCCTCACGCCGCAGCGACAGCACCGCGCCCACCGGCCCGCCCCCGTGCTCGGCGATCCAGCAGCCCTGCGGATCGGTCCGCGCCAGGTGCCGCGTCCGTGCCAGCTGGTAGACGGACGGCGGGACCGGGCCGGTGACGGGAGGGGTGTCGGGGAGGGAGGCGAACGCGGCGCGGGCGATGTGCTGGACGGCCTCCGCGTCGGCGGCGGTGTCCTGGACCGGGCGCAGGATCATGCCCACCATCCTGGCCGCCCGGCCGCCCCGGCGGGGCCCGTTCACCCGGATCGGTCCGATCGGGCGGTCACCCGGGGCCGCCGGTGTGCGAGCATGGGAAGCGCATGGGGAGCGGGTACACGCCCGGCCCACGGAAACGGCGCCGCCACGAAGCCTCCGAAAACACCTCGCCGTCCGGGAAATGAAACCGGGCGGCCGTCGGTTGGCACTGGCGGCAGACCGTCGTCAAAGACCGGGAGAAAGCAGATGACCGTCCAGGACGAGACCACTGTCGAGAGTGGCATCCTCCTCACCGACGCCGCCGCGGGCAAGGTCAAGGCCCTGCTGGAGCAGGAAGGCCGGGACGACCTCGCGCTGCGCGTCGCCGTCCAGCCCGGCGGCTGCTCCGGCCTGCGCTACCAGCTGTTCTTCGACGAGCGCTCGCTCGACGGCGACGTCGTCAAGGACTTCGGCGGCGTCAAGGTCGTCACCGACCGGATGAGCGCCCCGTACCTGGGCGGCGCCACCGTCGACTTCGTCGACACCATCGAGAAGCAGGGCTTCACGATCGACAACCCGAACGCCACCGGCTCCTGCGCCTGCGGCGACTCGTTCAACTAAGGGTCCGATCCGAAGGCGGCCCCGGGGATCCTCCCCGGG
>NZ_JBHJRC010000401.1:0-6146 GCF_042261735.1 Kitasatospora sp. NPDC056327
GGCAGCAGCAGCGGCCCGATCAGGGCGTCATGCCGTTCCGGGGGCTCCTCCTAGACGGTCTGCCGCTGCTCCAGCCACCTGAGAACGGCCCGGTTCGTCTCCTCCGGCTTCTCCTGCTGGATCCAGTGGCCGCAGTCCAGACTGATCACCTCCACGTCCGGCACGAATTCCGCCAGTCGTTCCGACCTGGCGACCGCGTCGCGGTCGCCGTAGATCATGAGGGCGGGCTGCCGGACGATCGGGTCCACGTCCGCCAGCAGGTGCCAGTTGCGGTCCAGGTTCCGGTACCAGTTCACACTGGCCGTGAACCCCGACGACTCGAAGGCGGAGACCAGAACGGACAGTTCGCCGTCGCTCATGACGGGATCGCCGAGGGGCGTTCCGGCCCTGGCGAGATCGATCAGCGCCATACCAGGACCGGGCTCCGCGGGGGGCTGGTTCTTCCGGTAGAGGTTGCGGAGGAACCGGAAGGTGTTGTCGTCGAACACGGCGTCCGCGACGCCCGGTTGGCGATTGAAGTGGACGAAGTAGAAGTCGCCGCCGAGCGTCTCCTCCATGGACTCGATCCAGGGCTTCTCCCCGCGCTCCTGGTACGGCAGGCTCAGACCGACCACCCTGTTCACGCGGTCCGGATGCAACAGGGCCGTTCCCCAGACGACGAACGCGCCCCAGTCGTGGCCGACGAAGGTGGCGTCCTCGTAGCCGTAGTGGTCGAGGAGGGCGACGAGGTCGCCCGACAGGTGCCCGATGTCGTAGTCCGTCACCCCGGCCGGGCGGGAGGAGTTGCCGTAGCCCCGCTGGTTCGGTGCGATGACGTGGTAGCCGGCCGCGGCGAGGGCGGGCATCTGGTGGCGCCAGGAGAAGGCGTGCTCCGGCCAGCCGTGGCAGAGCACGACGGGCCGCCCCGCGTTCTCCCGGCCGGCTTCGAAGACTTCGAGTTCCACGCCGTTCACCGGTACGAGGGTGGGCTCGGGAAAATCCGCCGGATCGAACATCTGTCTTTCCCCTCCGGGGGCGTCAGCTGGTGGTCGACCTCCTCGGGTGAGGTCGTTGTCGCCATCCTGCGGCCCTTAACCGGTCACCCCGTGACCGGTTTGTATGAGAGTTTTGCCGACGTGCGAACCGACCGGTTGATGGCCGTCCTCCTCATGCTGCAGCGACGCGGGCAGGTGACCGCGGCAGAGGTCTCCCGCGAGCTGGAGGTCTCCGAGCGCACCGCCCGCCGCGACCTCGACGCCCTGGCCACGGCGGGGGTGCCCGTGTACTCCGTGCAGGGCCGGGGCGGCGGCTGGCGCCTCGTGGGCGGCGCCCGCACCGACCTGTCCGGGCTGACCGCCGGTGAGGTCCGCGCCCTGTTCCTGGCCGTCGGCCCGGCCTCGGCCGCGGCGCCGGCCGTGAAGGCGGCGCTGCGCAAGCTCGTCCACGCGCTGCCGGAGCCCTTCCGGCCGCAGGCCGAGGCGGCGGCGGCGTCGCTGGTCGTGGACCCGCAACTCTGGGGCGCGAGCCGGGTCGAGCACCGGCCGCCCCGCTTCCTCGACGAACTCCAGGACGCGGTGATCCGCGGTGTCCAGGTGCGGCTCGGTTACGTCGACAGCCGAGGCGCCGACACCCGGAGGACCGTCCACCCGCTGGGCGTCGTCGCCAAGGGTTCGGTGTGGTACCTCGTCTCCGACACCGGCACGGGCCGGCGGGCCTTCCGGATCGACCGCGTGTCGTCCGCCGAACCGACCGACGACCCCGTGCACCGGCCCGAGGACTTCGACCTCGCCCGGAGCTGGTCCGAGATCGCCGACGAGGTCGACCGCAGACGAACGCCGCTGGAGATCCGGGCGGTGTGCACGCCCCACGGGATCGGCATCCTCCGGATGGCGTTCGGCGGCCGGCTCGACGTGGGAGGTCCCACGGCCGACGGCCGCATCGGGGTCGTGATCCGCGGCCACAGCGAGTCCATGCTCGCCGGCGAGCTCTCCGGACTGGGCGAATGGGTCGAGGTGACCGGCCCCCCGGGGGTCCGGGACCACCTGGCCTCGATCGGCCGCGCGCTCGTCGAGCGCTACGGCTGACCGGCGCACCGGCGGGGACCTTCAGGGACCCGGGGCCGGGGAGACGGAGCTCCGGAACCGGTTCCGCCCGACGGTGTGGCCGGTCCGTGCCGGGCGGACACCCGGTCACGACACCGGCGGGTCCGACGACACAGACGACGTCGACGACACCGACGACTCCGACGGGTCCGCCGGCTTGGCCCGCTGCGGGCGGACCGTCTCGTGCCGGGCCAGCATCGCCACGCACTCGGCGATCTTCCGGGCGCGCGTCCCGGCCTGCTTGACGGCATTGACCCGGTTGACGAGGGCGAAGCGGTTGGTCCTGGTGAGCACCTCGAACATCGCCTGCGCCGCCGGTTCGGCGGCGATCGCGGCCAGCAGGTCGGCGGGCACCTCCGCCTCCGACGACGACGCGTAGGCGGCCGCCCACCGCCCGTCGGCCTTCGCGGCGTCCACCGCGGCGCGGCCGGCGGGCAGCATCAGGCCGGCCGCCTCCAGCCGGGCCACGTTGGCGACGTTGCGCCGGGACCAGGCGCTCCGGGGCCGGCGCGGGGTGAGCCGCCGCCAGGAACTCTCCTCGTCGCGCTTGCGGGCCTGGCCGTCGATCCAGCCGAAGCACAGCACCTCGTCCACCGCCTGCTGCCAGGTCAGCGTGGTGACGGACCCGCCCTTCCTGGTCAGTGCGAGCCACACGCCGGGAGAGACGGTGTGGTGGTCCAGCAACCACGCGCGCAGCTCCGCGGCGTCGGCAACGATCAACTCGTCCAGCTCGGTTCCGGTCATCATCGCAGGTTAGTGCCGCGGCCCGGTGGTGCGACCGGTCGGGGCCGAGCCGGGCCCGGTGGGCTCAGCCGTCGAGGAGCGCCCGGAGCCAGAGCTGTTCGCGCTCCTCGATGTACTCGGTGTTCGCACGCCAGGTGTCCCCGTGCCCTTCCTGCCACAGACGCGTCCACGGCTGCACGCCGCGGCCCGCCCGCTCCCGCAGGAAGTCGTGCATGGCGCGCGTCCGGCGGGACAACAGCGGTACCAGTCGCCGCCGTTGGTCCTCGTCGAGTCCGTAGGCGTCCGCGAAGGCCCGCAGGCGTTCGGCGGCGTCGGTGCGGCGGAAGGCGGGGTCGGCGGCGAGCGGGAGGAACCCGTGGGCCGCGTAGGCGAGGTCCCAGAGCCGGGAGCCGGGCGCGGCGGTGTCCCAGTCGATGAGCGTCCACCGGTCGGTGGCGTCGTCCGTCACCAGGTTCCACGGAGCCAGGTCGTGGTGGGCGACGATCTCCCCGGCCTCCGGGGTGTCGTCGCGCATCAGCACCTGCCACCGGGCGTCGGGCGGCGGGGTGAACCCGGCCACGGCGTCGTGGAACTCCCGGATCAGGCGCGCGACCCGGGCCAGCCGGTCGACGGGGTCGAGCAGGCCGTACCGGCTCTCGTCCACCGCCCGGCCCGGGACGAAGTCCAGGACCTCCCGGCCCTGCTCGTCGATGCCCAGCGGGCGCGGCGCCGCCCGGAAGCCCACCCCGTGCAGGTGCGCGAGCAGCGCGTGCACGGCGGGTGTCCAGGGGCCGACCGGGCGGCGCACGGTGTCGCCGACCCGTACGACGCCGGCGGTGGCGTTCCCGCCGGTCAGCAGCTCCTCGGTGGTGTGCCGCCCGGCCTCCTCGCGATCGGGCATCAGCCCACCGACCAGCCGGGCAGGGTCGGCAGGACGGCCTCCGCGATCCGGCGCAGGGCGGTGTCGTCCACCGCCTTGGCGTCCCGGTCCCAGAACGAGAGGTCGAACGACCCGCCGGTCCCGTCGGGCTTCTTGGCGACGACGAGGTGGCGGGAGTAGCCGGCGGGGCCCGGTTCGGCCGTCGCTCCGCCGCCGCCCAGGGTGCGGACGCGGTACATCAGCGTCGCGCGGCCGAGCAGCGGCGGCTGCTCGCGCGGCAGGTCGGAGAAGAGGCGGAAGTCCTCGGCGGCGAGGTCCGGGTGGTCGGTCAGGGAGACCTGGACGCTTCCGATCTGCACCTGCGCGGTGGCCTGCGGGGGCTCGCCGTCCCCGTCCAGCCGCAGGACGAGGTGCGAGCCGGCCAGGGACACCCGGGCGCCGGGGACGCCGGCGAGGTCCGGCAGGTCGGGGCGGTTCAGCGCGGCGCACAGGGCGGGGTAGCCGGGGGCGTCGTCGGCCCGCGGGGGCTCGCACTTCGCGGGACCGGGCTCCGGGCCGGACCCGTCCTTGCGCAGGGCGAGTGCGCCGAGCCCCGCGACCAGGGCGATCAGGGCCGCCGAGACGACGACCAGGCACGTGATCTCCCCCCGCTTCCGCCCCCGGCCGGGGGCGGAGGCCGTGTCCGGCCGGGTCGGGGCGAGTACCTCTTGTTCGTTCACGCGCGGACCGTACCGTGATCAAGGGCCCGGACGCACCTTCGATTTCCGCTTCGACTTCCGCGCCTGCCCGATCCGCCCCTTCGCCCCGGAAGCCCGTCCTCCTCCTGTCGGGACATGACAGCATGCCCCCATGGAGATCCGCCGCGTCACTCGCGCCGAGGACGTCCGCGCCGCCGGGCACCTCTTCGACTCGCCGCCGCTCCCGGAGGCGACCGGCCGCTTCCTCGCCGACGAGCGCCATCACCTGCTGGTCGCCTACGTGGACGACGCGCCGGCCGGGATGGTCACCGGGGTCGAGACCACGCACCCGGACAAGGGCACCGAGATGTTCCTCTACGAGCTGGGCGTGGACGGGAGATACCGCGGACGGGGCATCGGCCCGGCACTCACCGAGGCGCTCGCCGACCTGGCGCGAGACCTCGGCTGCTACGGGATGTGGGTGGTCACGGACGACGACAACATGGCGGCCCGCTCGGTGTACCGGCGTGCCGGGGGCGTCGCGGAGCCGGGCACGCACGAGGTCCTCGTCTGGACCTTCGACCCCGCGGGGGGCATGGACACCGCCACCCCCTGAATATCCGGTGGCGGCTCCGGCCCGCACCCGCCAGCATGGGCCGGATGAGCGAGCAACCCGCACGATGGACCCGGGCGACCGTCTACCCCGACATGTGGCTGAACCCGGAGGACGACCCCCGCACCCTCGAAGGCCCGGGTCCGGACGGCGAACTGGCCACCCTGCGCGACTACATCGTCAACTACCGCCTCACCCTGCGGCTGAAGTGCGAGGGCCTGGACGCCGAACAGCTCGCCCGCCGCTCCGTCCCGCCGTCCACCATGTCGCTGCTGGGCCTCGTGCGCCACCTCGCCGAGGTGGAGCGCGACTGGCGCAACTGGATCGCCGACGAGGACACCGAGCGGCTGCCGAAGCTGTACGGCGCCCGGGACGCCGACTTCGACGGGGCCGTCGCCGACCAGGCCGTGGTGGACGCCGCGTTCGCCGACCTGGCGCGCGAACAGGCCGCACTGGACGCCGAACTGGCCCGCTGGACGGACGACCTCGGCACCCGGGTGGGCCGGGAGAAGATCGCGGTGCGCGAGATGCTGGTGCACGTCGTCGACGAGTACGCCCGCCACTGCGGCCACGCCGACCTGTTGCGCGAGTGCGTGGACGGCCGCGTCGGGCAGTGACTCCGGGAGCGTCGGCCCCGGCACGCAGGCGCCGACACGCAGGCCCCGACACGCAGGCCCCGACCGGGGAATCCGGTCGGGGCCTGCCGTTCGTCATGGCTCGGCGCCACCGCGCAGGGAACGGCCCGCCCGCTTCACCCCCCCCCCGGTCCGGCAGCACCGGAGCACCGCGGGCCGAAGGGCGGACGGCGTCCCCCGGCCGGGTGCACCGGAGCGTCGGTGACCGCGGTCCTCTCCCGGCCTCCGGCCCGGACGTCGTGGACGGGCATGCCCGTCACCGTGACCACGCGGGGTGCTCAGTGGACTTCGCAAGCTCTAGCGGCGGTACTGCCCGCGCCACCACCTCCGCGAAGATCGTGGTGGCGGGCGGCTTCGGCGTGGGCAAGACCACGTTCGTCGGCGCTGTCTCGGAGATCAATCCGCTGCGCACCGAGGCCGTGATGACCTCCGCGTCGGCGGGCATCGACGACCTGAGCCACGTCCAGGACAAGACGACGACCACCGTGGCGATGGACTTCGGCCGGATCACCCTCGACGAGGACCTGATCCTGTACC
>NZ_JBHJRC010000402.1:0-6094 GCF_042261735.1 Kitasatospora sp. NPDC056327
CGGCCACCCCACGGGTGGCCGGCCTCGCTGCCGGGCGCGGCCCGTTCTCCCCGGGGCGGCCCCTGGGGAGCCGTCGGGGCCGCGCTGCCCGCACGGCCGGCCGCGCGGACACCGCCGGACCCGGCTCTCGGGGAAAACTCCGTACAGACCTACGGAATACGCACACGTCTTCGAGGGAAGCCACCGCCGCACCGCGCGCCGCCCCGGTAAGGTCTGGGAGATGACCCGTAGTCGCGGGGTGCCCACGGCCCCCTCCGCGCGAGGAGCCTGCACGTGCTGATCACCCATGACACCGAGTGCGCGCTGAGCATCCTCGTCGAGCTGCTCAACACCGCGCCCGAGGTGTGCGGCACCGAGCTGCTGCCCGACGTGACCGCGCTCGACGCGTTCGTGGTCCGGCAGGAGATCAGCGAGGTCGACTCGCTGACCGACGGCGACCTGCGCCAGGTCCACGAACTGCGCTCACGGCTGCGCGAGGTGTTCGGCACGGAGTCCACCGAGGAGGCCGCCGAGCTCGTCAACGCCCTGGTCGCGGCGGCCGGCACCACGCCCCGGCTGACCAACCACGACCACCACGGGTGGCACATCCACTACTTCGCGCCGCACGCCGCCCTCGGCGACCACCTGGCCGCCGAAGTGGGCATGGCGCTGGCGTTCATCCTGACCGCGGGCGAGCGCGAGCGGCTGCGCCGCTGCGAGGCGCCGGACTGCGCGCGGGTCTTCGTGGACCTCTCGCGCAACCGCTCGCGCCGCTACTGCGACAGCCGGACCTGCGGGAACCGGCTGCACGTGGCCGCCTACCGGGCCCGCCAGCGTTCGGCGGACGCGGTTCCCTCGGCCTGAGCGGCCCCGGCCGCCCCGGGGGTCCGGAGCGGCTCGGGTGCCGGGGGCGGTGGCGGTCAGATGCCGCGCCGGCGCAGGATCTCCTCGATGTCGGCGAAGTCGCCGAGGCCGTCGTCGTCCTTGCCCTGCTCGGCCGCCCCGGGCGGCGAGGCCTTCGCGGGCCGCTCGGCCCTTCCCGCCCGCTCGGCCTTCGCGGCGGCCCGCCGCGGTGACGCGGGCGCGGCCGGCACTCCGGCGGCGGGCGCCACGGCCGGACGCGCCGGGGCGGGCCCGGCGGCGGCCGGACGGGCCTCCTGCCCCTCGGCCGCGGCGCCGCGGCGGGACAGCCACCGGGTGGTGAGCAGCAGCCCGGCCGAGACCCCGAGCAGGGCGATGCCGGTCCACACCCGGGGGTCGAGGACCAGCGCGGCCGCCCAGTCGGCGAGCTCGTCGCCGATCGTCCGGGCCACCGGGAACAGGCCGGTCAGGTAGAGGCCGGCGGGCAACAGCGCGACCGCGAACCAGCGGGTCGCGGAGAGGAAGCGCCGGCGGTGGGCGCGCAGGCCCGCGACCACCGTGCCCGCGGCCGTGAGGGCGAAGGCGACCCCGGCCGTCAGCACGGCCGGCTCCGCCCGTGGGACGCCGCGGTGACCGCGGTCGTCGCGGTCGTGGCCGGCACGGCCGCCGCCTCGCCCGCTGCTCTGCCCGTGGGGCTGATCATCTCGTCGGACCTCCCGTCGCTCCGGTCTCGCGGTCTGGCCGGGCCCGGCCGCCGGAACGGCACGGGCCCCACTGGTGGAACACTGAGGGCATGATCGAAGGTTCCCTCCCCCGTCTCGACTTCTGGTGCGAGCTCCAGTGCCCGGACTGCCGCACCGCGCTGGACGACGTCCGCGAGCTGCGCGCCCGCTACGGCGACGCGCTCCCGATCGAGCTGCGGCACTTCCCGCTGGAGAAGCACAAGCACGCGTACCCCGCCGCCGAGGCCGCGGAGGAGGCGTTCGCGCAGGGCCTCGGCTGGCCGTTCGTCGAGGCCCTGCTGGCCCGGGTCGAGGACCTGGAGGCGCGCGGCACCGCGGTGCTGCTGGAGGTGGCCCGGGAGGTCGGGGTGGACGCCGAGGAGGTGGACACCGCGCTGGTGGACGGGCGGCACATGCTGACCGTGGACGCCGACCAGGCGGAGGGCCGGGCGATCGGGGTCACGGGCACGCCGACGTACGTGATCGCCGGGCAGCGCCTCGACGGCGGGAAGAGCCAGGAGGGGCTGCTGGAGCGCCTCGTCGCCGCGATCGAGGCCGCGAAGGCCTCCTGAGACGTCGGCCGGCGGCCCCGGGACCCGGGTTCACAGCAGCGTCTTGCCGTAGACCCGGTTGGTGACCCGGTAGCCGAGCGACTCGTAGAGGCCGATCGCGACCCCGTTGCCGCTGAAGACGTTCAGCCCGAGGTCGTGGACGCCTGCGGCCAGGCACTCCCGCTCGGCCAGGCGCATCAGCGTCCGGCCGTGGCCGCGGCCCCGGTGGCCGTCGGCGACCTCGACCACCATGACCCAGGCCAGCGGGGTGCCGTCGGGCAGGTCGCGCAGCCGCAGGGCGAGCCAGAGCGACCCCAGCGGCTCCCCCGCCGGCCCGTGCAGGCGGCGGAGGGCGACACCCGGGGTGGCCGCGCCCTGCGGCAGCAGTCTCGCGTGGTCGGCCTCCGCCTTGGCGCGGGCCTGCTGCTCGCCCAGCCCCGAGGCCAGCAGGTCGTGCAGGTACCCGTCCTTGGCCTCGGCCAGCCAGGCGGGGAAGGCGTCGGCGCCGATCGGGCGCGCGTCGGCGCCGGGCGGCAGGGCGGGCGACCCGTCCAGCCGCTTGACCATGTTCCGCATCCGCTCGGTGTAGCCGAGGGTGACGGCGAGCGAGCGGGCGACCCGGGCGGTCTCCGGGATGTCGGCGTCGACCCGGGTGCAGCCCCAGCTGCGCAGCACCTCCTCGGCGGCCAGCGCGCCGATCGTCCCGCGCCCCCGGCCGCGCTCGCTCCGGACCTCCAACTCGGCTATCTCCCCCCAGAGTTGGTCACCCCTCGGGACGGCGGTGGTGCGCAGGCCGCCGACCGGGCGGCCGTTCACGCAGATCTGCCAGCGCCGGGTGCGGCCGCCGGCGGGGGTGGGGGTCTCCGGGCTCTCGGGGCGCAGCGTGGTGGTCATGTCGGGGTCCCTTCCCCGCCGCCCGGGTCTTCTACCGACCCGGACGCCCCCGCCGCGGCCGGGCGCTCCCCCGGGCGTGCCCGGCGGGCGCGCCCGCGGCGGGGGCTCCGTCGCGGGACGCCGCACGCCGCCGGGGGCTCAGGGGTCGAGGTCGTCGCCGCTGCGCTGGGCGAAGGTGGCCATCGCCTTGGCCGTGACCGGGCCGGGGCCGGGCAGTTCGTGGTCGTCGACCCGGGTGACGGCCTGGACGTCGCGCAGGCTGGAGGTCAGGAAGATCTCCTCGGCGTCGCGCAGGGCGTCCATCGGGAGGTCGGCCTCCTCGGCGCCGCACCAGTCGACGACGAGCTGCCGGGTGATGCCGGCGAGGCAGCCGGAGGACAGCGGCGGGGTGAGCAGCCGGCCGCCGAGCACGACGAAGACGTTGGAGCCGGTGCCCTCGCAGAGCCGGCCGGCGGTGTTGGCGAGCAGCGCCTCGGAGGCGCGGGCGCGGTGGGCGGCGGCGAGGGCGACGACGTTCTCGGCGTAGGAGGTGGTCTTCAGCCCGGCGACGGCGCTGTGCTCGTTGCGGCGCCAGGGGACGACCGCGACGGCGGTGGTGTCGGGGCGGCGGGTGGCGGTGCCGAGGGAGACCACCAGGGTGGGGGCGTCGTCGCCGCGCTCGGAGCCGAGCGGCGCGGCGCCGCCGGTGTAGGTGACGCGCAGACGCCCGAGCGGCACCGGGTTGGCGGCGAGGACGGCGGCGCAGGCCTCGCGGACCAGGTCGTGGTCGGGGTCGGGCAGGCCGAGGCCGCGGGCGGAGCGGGTGAGCCGGCCGAGGTGGCGGGTGACGGCGAAGGCCCGGCCGTCGAAGGCCTTCATGGTCTCGAAGACGCCGTCGCCGGTGGTGAGTCCGTGGTCCAGGACGGACAGGGCCGGGTCGGCGGAGTCGACGAGGGCGCCGTTGACCCAGCTGGTGGTGGGCTGCTGCGGGTGCTGCATCGAGGGGTGCTCCTCGCGGGACGGGCGCGGTCCGGCCGGCTCCGGGTGGCGGCGCCGGGTGCGGTCCGCGCCGGGTTCAGTCGGTGTGGGTCTCGCCGCCCGACGCTATCGCGACCAGGCGGGCGGCCTTCAGCTCGGTTTCCGCCCATTCGCGGTCGGGGTCGGAGCCCCAGGTGATGCCGGCCCCGGTGCCGAAGCGCAGTTCGGGGGCCGCCGGGTCGGTCCGGTCGATCCAGAACGTGCGGATGCCGACGGCGAGTTCGGCTTCGCCGCGGTCGGCGTCGACCCAGCCGACGGCGCCGCAGTAGGGGCCGCGCGGGGCGGTCTCCAGGGACTCGATGATCCGCAGGGCACTGCTCTTGGGGGCGCCGGTGACGGAACCGGGCGGGAAGGTCGCGGCGAACAGCCCGGGCCAGCCGGCGCCGGCGCGCAGGGTGCCCTCGACGGTGGAGACCAGGTGGACCAGGCCCGGGTGCTTCTCGACGGCGCAGAGGTCGGGGACGGTGACGGTGCCGGTGGCGCAGACCCGGCCGAGGTCGTTGCGGACCAGGTCGACGATCATCACGTTCTCGGCGTGGTCCTTGTCGAGCAGGTCGTGCTCGGTCCGGCCGGTGCCCTTGATCGGGCCGGAGGCGACGGTGCGGCCGGTGCGCCGCAGGTAGAGCTCGGGCGAGGCGGTGGCGATCTCCACGCCGTGCCCGGGGAGCCGGATCGTGCCCGCGTAGGGGGCGGGGTTGCCGCGGGCGAGCAGACCGGTGAGCGCGTCGACGTCGGAGCGGGCGGGGTCGGGCAGCGGCGCGCGGAGCACCCGGCAGAGGTTGGCCTGGTAGACCTCGCCGGCCGCGATGTGTTCGCGGATCCGGCGCACGCCCGCGGTGTAGGCGGCGCGGTCGAGCGAGCTGCGCCAGGCCCCGGCCGAGGGGCCGAGCCAGCCGGCGCCGGAGGGCGGGGCGGGGGCCGGGCGGACGTCGTCGAAGCGGGCGCAGGTGAGCCGGCCCTCGAAGTCGTGGGCGACGGCCCACCAGCCGTCGGACTCCAGGGCGGCCGGGTCCGAGGTGACGTCGCGCAGTCCGGTCGCGAGGCGGCCGCCGAAGCGGGCGAGGGGGTGCTGGGGGGAGGGCTGGCCGGACACGGTTCTCCTGCGCAGGGGCTTTGCTCGGGTTGCGGTGCCTGAAGTGTAGGTCGGAGGGCGCGAGCAGAGTCGGGCATCGCGCGGGCGTACGCCGGGTGACCTGCGGGTGTCACCCAGGGTGTCGCGCCGCCCCGGTCCGGGCGGTCCGCGCCGGTCGGAGCGGGGGCGGCCGGGAAGCGTCCGGCGGCGACGCACGGGGCACGCTGCGGGAACGGATTTTTAGCTGGCCCGGGAATCCGCTAGAGTTCAACACGTCGCCAGGGAGCGCAGCCGGGAAGATCCGGTGAAGATCCCGGGAGACAGGCGGACGTGGCTCAGTTGGTAGAGCATCACCTTGCCAAGGTGAGGGTCGCGAGTTCGAATCTCGTCGTCCGCTCGACGAAGGACAGTGTATGGTCGTCCTTCGAGTGTTGCCTGGTGGAGTGGCCGAGAGGCGAGGCAACGGCCTGCAAAGCCGTCTACACGGGTTCAAATCCCGTCTCCACCTCCAAGAGGTCCGCCCGGTTCGCCGGGTGGCCTCCCCGCGCGATTAGCTCAGCGGGAGAGCACTACCTTGACACGGTAGGGGTCACTGGTTCAATCCCAGTATCGCGCACCACGGCCGGCTCTGCCGGGCACCTCTCAGGCGCGATTAGCTCAGCGGGAGAGCACCACCTTGACACGGTGGGGGTCACTGGTTCAATCCCAGTATCGCGCACGTCGGATCCTCCGGAACCGGCCCTCGGGCCCTCCTGGATCCGCTGCGGACGCACCGCACCCGCGCGATTAGCTCAGCGGGAGAGCACTACCTTGACACGGTAGGGGTCACTGGTTCAATCCCAGTATCGCGCACGTCGGGCCTTCCGGGGCCTGCTGCAGGAACGCCTTACCAGGCGCGATTAGCTCAGCGGGAGAGCACTACCTTGACACGGTAGGGGTCACTGGTTCAATCCCAGTATCGCGCACAGTGACGGCCGGGGCCGCGACTCTTCAGGGGC
>NZ_JBHJRC010000403.1:0-6076 GCF_042261735.1 Kitasatospora sp. NPDC056327
CGTTGACTTTTGGCACGCTGTTGAGTTCTCAAGGAACGGACACTTCCTTCAGGCGGCTTTCACACCGGCCCTCCGGGCGCTTCGTTCTTTCGTGTTTCGAGCCTACCAGATCCGTTTGCCGGTACTTAACCGGTGCTTTTCGCTCCCGAAATCTGGTGTTAACCGCCGACTCGCGGCGACTCGACCAACCATAGCGGGTCACCGGCCGGAGCGCGAATCGGGCCGCGCCGCCTGTCACCCGGTCGGACGCGTGATTTGTTGCTCTCGCGAGCATATACAGCAATGGTCCCGATTCGCCAAGATGCCTGTAGAGTGCGGCGCATCGGCCAAGAGGACTAGACCAGTAGCGGTCGGCAAGATGGCCGGCCGGTGAGGGCGGACGGCGAGACCGGTCGCCCCGGGAATGTCGACAGATGTCCGAAGTTGACATGATTTAGGCTTCAGTCGATCGCCCTGCCGCGCTCGCGGCCGCTCGCATGTACTGCGCACTTGGGAGGCTCCACCATGACCACTGTGACGTCGCCGCTGACCGGCAAGGTCGTCGGGCTCGCCGGCGTGCCGGACCCCGTCTTCTCGGGTGCGATGGTCGGCCCGGGCACCGCGATCGACCCGGTCCGGGAGAAGACCGAGGCCGTCGCCCCGGTGGACGGCGTGGTCGTGTCGATGCACCCGCACGCCTTCGTCGTGGTCGACGCGGACGGGCACGGTGTGCTGACCCACCTGGGCATCGACACCGTTCAGCTGAACGGCGAAGGCTTCGAGCTGCTCGTCAACAAGGGGGACACCGTCACCCGCGGCCAGGCCGTCATCAAGTGGGACCCGGCCGCCGTCGAGGCCGCCGGCAAGTCGCCGATCTCGCCGATCGTCGCGCTGGAGGCCTCGGCCGACGCGCTGGGCCGGCTCCGCGAGGACGGGGAGGTCGCCGTCGGCGACGCCCTGTTCGACTGGAGCTGACCCCTTCTCATCCCTCTCAACCGACACACCCGCCCCGCCGCTCCGGTCGGGGCGGCCCGGCACACAGCGGTACCCGGCCGGGGCCGCTTCTCTCACGGAGACAGACATGGAGAAGACGCTGCGCGGCGTGGGTGTCAGCCACGGGGTCGCGATCGGCCAGGTGCGGCACATGGGGACGGCGGTGCTGGAGCCCCCGGCCACCCAGATCCCGACCGAGGACGCTCCGCGTGAGCAGGCCCGTGCCCAGGCGGCCGTCGAGGCGGTGGCCGCCGACCTGGTCGCCCGTGGCAACCTGGCCGGCGGCGAGGCCCAGGCCGTGCTGGAGGCCCAGGCGCTGATGGCGCAGGACCCCGAGCTGATGGCCGACGTCTCCCGCCGGATCTCGACCGGCAGCAGCGCCGAGCGCGGCGTCTACGACGCCTTCGCCGCCTACCGGGAGCTGCTCGCCGCGGCCGGGGACTACCTGGCGGGCCGGGTGGCCGACCTGGACGACGTGCGGAACCGCATCGTCGCGCGGCTGCTCGGCGTGCCGATGCCGGGTGTGCCGGACAGCGACGAGCCGTACGTGCTGTTCGCCCGGGACCTCGCGCCGGCCGACACCGCGCTGCTGGACCCGGCGCTGGTGCTCGGCTTCGTGACCGAGGAGGGCGGGCCGACCAGCCACAGCGCCATCCTGGCGCGGGCCATGGGCGTGCCGGCCGTGGTCGCGCTCCCCGGGGCCACCGAGGTCACCGAGGGCACGGTCGTCGCCGTGGACGGCGGCTCCGGTGACGTGCTGGTCGAGCCGGCCGAGGAGAAGAAGGAGGAGCTGCGCCGGATCGACGCCGAGCGCAGGGCTGCGCTGGCCGCCTCCTCCGGTCCGGGTTCCACCGCGGACGGTCACCTGGTACCGCTGCTCGCCAACGTCGGCGGTCCGGCCGACCTGCCGGCCGCGCTGGAGGCGGGCGCCGAGGGCGTCGGCCTGTTCCGCACCGAGTTCCTCTTCCTGGACGACTCCGCGAAGGCGCCCACCGAGGAGAAGCAGGTCGAGGCGTACCGCAGGGTGCTGGAGGCGTTCCCGGAGGGCCGGGTCGTCGTCCGGGTGCTCGACGCGGGCGCGGACAAGCCGCTGGACTTCCTGACTCCGGCCGACGAGCCCAACCCGGCGCTGGGCGTGCGCGGTCTGCGCACCCTGCTGGAGCACCCGGAGGTGCTGCGGACCCAGCTGCGGGCGCTGGCCAGGGCCGCCGAGGGGCTGCCGGTTCGCCTTGAGGTGATGGCCCCGATGGTGGCCGACCGCAAGGACGCCGCGGACTTCGCCGAGGCGTGTCGCCTGGCCGGGCTGAGTGCCAAGGTCGGTGCGATGGTGGAGATCCCGTCGGCCGCGCTGCGGGCGCGCTCGATCCTCCAGGAGGTCGAGTTCCTGTCGCTGGGCACCAACGACCTGGCCCAGTACGCCTTCGCCGCCGACCGTCAGGTCGGTGCGCTGGCGCGGCTGCAGGACCCGTGGCAGCCGGCGCTGCTCGACCTGATCGCGTTCGCCGCCGAGGCCGCGCAGGCCGAGGACAAGAGCTGCGGCGTCTGCGGCGAGGCGGCCTCGGACCCGCTGCTGGCCGTGGTGCTGACCGGTCTCGGTGTCACCAGCCTGTCGATGGGCGCGGCGTCGATCCCCTACGTGCGGACCTCGCTGGCCAAGTACACGCTGGCGCAGTGCCGCCTGGCCGCCGAGGCGGCGCGGGCCGCGGACGGTGCCGAGGAGGCGCGGGCCGCCGCGCAGCAGGCGCTGTCGGGCGAGTAGCGGGCGAGAACACCCGGAGGGGCCCTTCCACTGTGGCTGTGGAAGGGCCCCTCCTGCGTGTCCGTGCGTCGGCCGGGGGCTACGCGCCCGCGGCGCGCTCGCGGCGGAGCTGCTCGAAGTACCGCAGGTGGTCGAGGTCGTCGACGGAGCCGGGGTTCACCGCCTGGTCGAGCGGGGTGCCGGAGAGCAGACGCTTGACCGGGACCTCGATCCGCTTGCCGGTCAGGGTGTGCGGCAGGCCGCGGACGGCGATGACCTCGTCGGGGACGTGGCGCGGGGAGAGCTCGGTGCGCAGCGAGGTGCGGATGCGGCCGATGAGGTCGTCGTCGAGTTCGGAGCCGGGGGTGAGGACGACGAAGAGCGGCATCCAGTAGCCGCCGTCGGGCTCCTCCAGGCCGATGACCAGGGACTCGGCGATCTCGGGGAGGCGTTCGACGACCTCGTAGATGTCCGAGGAGCCCATCCGGACGCCCTGGCGGTTGAGGGTGGAGTCGGAGCGGCCGTGGATGACCACGGTGCCGCGGGAGGTGACGGTGATCCAGTCGCCGTGGCGCCAGGTGCCGGGGTACATGTCGAAGTAGCTGTCGTGGTACCGGGTGCCCTCGGGGTCGTTCCAGAAGCCGGTGGGCATCGAGGGGATCGGCTTGGTGACGACGAGTTCGCCGACCTCGTCGGTGTGCGGGCGGCCGTGGACGTCCCAGGACTCGACGGCGGCGCCGAGGCAGGGGGCCTGGATCTCGCCGAGGTGGACGGGGAGGGTGGGGACGCCGCCGACGAAGCAGGAGCAGACGTCGGTGCCGCCGCTGACGGAGGCGAGCCAGATGTCCTCCTTGACCTCGTCGTAGATCCAGCGGAAGCCGTCGGGCGGCAGCGGGGAGCCGGTGGTGCCGAGGCAGCGGACGGCGGAGAGGTCGAGGTCGCGGCCGGGGCGCAGGCCCGCCTTGCG
Organism: Kitasatospora sp. NPDC056327; assembly: GCF_042261735.1. NCBI lineage: Bacteria > Bacillati > Actinomycetota > Actinomycetes > Kitasatosporales > Streptomycetaceae > Kitasatospora > Kitasatospora sp. NPDC056327. The sequence goes on from NZ_JBHJRC010000403.1 coordinate 3,678, forward strand.
GCCGGCGATGACATAGGCGGCGGAGGTGCCGACGACGGTGGCGCCGGTGCGGGCGGCGACGGACCAGAAGGCGCCGGTGTCGGGGTGGCCGGGGCTGCCGTCGTAGGTGACGATCGTGGATCCGACGAGGAGGCCGGCGAGGAGGAAGTTCCACATCATCCAGCCGGTGGAGGTGTACCAGAGGAAGCGGTCCCCGGGGCCCAGGTCGAGGTGCAGACCGGCCTGCTTGAGGTGCTCGACGAGGATGCCGCCCTGGCTCTGGACGATGGCCTTGGGCAGGCCGGTGGTGCCGGAGGAGTAGAGGACCCAGAGCGGGTGGTCGAAGGGGACGGCCTCGAAGACCGGCTCGACGTCGTCGGCGACCAGGCCGTCCCAGTCCAGCGCGCCCTCGGGGGCGGGGGTGCCGAGCAGGGGGACGTGCACGACGGTGTGCAGGGTGGGGAGTTCGCGGCGGAGTTCGGCGACGACCTCGGTGCGGTCGTGGTCCTTGCCGCCGTAGTGGTAGCCGTCGACGGCGAGGAGGACGACGGGTTCGATCTGCTGGAGGCGGTCGAGGACGCTGCGGGCGCCGAAGTCGGGGGCGCAGCTGGTCCAGACGGCGCCGACGGCGGCGGTGGCGAGGAGGGCGACGGCGGCCTGCGGGATGTTGGGCAGGTAGGCGCTGACGCGGTCGCCGGGGCGCACACCCCGGGCGCGGAGGGCGGCGGCCAGGGAGCCGACCTGGCGGCGGAGTTCGGGCCAGGTGAGCACGACCGGCCGGTCGGTGGTCTCGTCGAGGTGCAGGACGGCGGGGCGGTCGGCGTTGGCCGCGTCCCCGGCGGCGCGCAGGGCGTGCTCGGCGTAGTTGAGGCGGGCGCCGGGGAACCAGCGGGCGCCGGGCATCGCGGGGTCGGCGAGGGCGGCGTCGGGGGCCTCGGTGAAGCGGACGTCGAACCACTGGGTGACGGCGGTCCAGAAGCGGTCGAGGTCCTCGACCGACCAGGCGTGCAGGGCGGCGTAGCGGGCGGCGGCCTGGTCGTCGTCGGCGACGGGGGCGAGCGGGGCGGCCGGGGCGCCGTGGTGCTCGGCGGCCCAGGCCTGGAAGGCCACGATCCCGGTGCCGGCGGCACGGTCGGGGTTGGGGCGCCAGAGCGGCTCGTCCTGGAGTGGGGTGCTCACGGTGGTGGTCTCCCGGCCGGTGATGAGGGCGGACGGGGGTGTGCTCGTGGCAGGGCCCGCGTCCGGTTGGGGGCTGTCGGTGCAGACCCTGCCATGGGATCGGCCGGTGCGCCAGGGTCCCCCCGGCCGGGTCCGGTGCCTGGTCAGGCGGGGTCGCCCGGTGCCCGGCCGGTCAGCGGCCGGGGAACTCCCCGTTGAACCAGGAGCGGGAGACCCGGGTGTGGAAGGGGAAGGCGAGCGGGGTCTCGGGGGTGGCGAGCTGCCAGCCGTCGGTCTCGTCGGTGGGCACGGAGGGCGGGAGGGCGGCGAGCGGACGGGCGGGGAGCAGGCCGAAGAGGCAGAGGTAGCCGCCGTGGGTGTCGGAGTCGGTGGCGACCAGGGTGATGTCGGCGGGTTCGGCGAGGATGCCGGTCTCCTCGCGGAGCTCGCGGACGCAGGCCTGCTGCCAGCTCTCGCCGTAGTCGATGTAGCCGCCGGGAAGGGCGAGTTCGCCGTAGCCGGGTTCGATGGTGCGGCGGATGACCACGAGGCGGGGGGCGGTGTCGGCCTGGGTGACCGGGAGGAGGGTGACCACGACGGGCAGCGGGTTGCGGTAGCTGATCTCGGTGCAACTGGCGCAGGTCCGGGGCCAGGCCTCGGTGCCGGTCGGGTAGGGGCTGCCGCAGAAGTGGCAGTGGGAGTTGGGGAGTCGCACCGGTGCTGCCTCGTGAGTGGTCATGGGCGGATGGTAGTGCGGGCGGCCGGGGCCGCGGCGGCGGTCAGGGGATCCGGGCGGGCGGTCCGTCGCCGGCGGGGTGTTCCTCCCCGGCCGGGGTGTCCTCGCGGGCGGGACGGAGGAGGGCGGGGTGGAGGAGGCGGGCGCCGCCGGCGTGGTAGGTGCGGGCGCGCGGGCCGCCGCGGGCGCCACCGCGTTCGGTGGTGGTGCCGGTGCCCTCGACGAAGCCGGGAACGGAGAGCACCTTGCGGTGGAAGTTCCCGGGGTGGAGCTTCTCGTCCCAGACGGCCTCGTAGACGGAGCGCAGTTCGGGGATGGTGAAGTCGTGGTGGAGGAAGGCGGTGGCCAGCGGGCTGTACTCGATCTTGGCGCGGGCGCGGTCGAGGCCGTCGGCGACGATCCGGGAATGGTCGAAGGCCAGTTCGATCGTGGTGGGGGCCGCGGCGTCGCCGTCCGGGCCCGCGGGGGCGGGTCCGGACGGATCGGTGGAGCCGGTGCGCCGGCCGACGCCACCCCCGTGGGTGCC
>NZ_JBHJRC010000404.1:0-6068 GCF_042261735.1 Kitasatospora sp. NPDC056327
CTCCTCGGGGGACGGCGGCGGCGCCGCACCCCCCCCGCTGCGCCCGGGTCCCGCCCGGGTGGTGACCGCCGAGGGGCCGGTGGTGGGCCCCGCCCCCCGCCCGGGACCGCCACCCGGGCCGTGCCCCGGCGGCCTCCCGCCGTCGTCCGGAGGCCGCCACAGGAGCACCGTCGCCGTGTAGAGCCCCACCCCCAGCAGCGGCGGCAGCGCCCAGGGGGCGTCCAGCAGGAAGGTCACCACCCCCACGACCACGCTCGACCCGCCCGCCACCCGATGACGGGGGGACCGCAGGAACGCCCACACCGGGCCGTCCAGGCGGTCGCCCCCGCCGCCACCGTCACTGGTAGCCACGGATCTCCTCGAACGCCCCGTCCAGCGACCCCGTGCCGTCGAACAGCTTGCCGCCGGTCAGCTCCGCGATCCCCTGGAGCTGCGCCTTCGCCGCGTCACCGAACAGGATCGGGAACACCGGCACCGACTTCTGCGCCGGGGCCAGGCCCCCGTGGAAGGTCCGGAACTCCCCGTCCGACGCCCCCTCGTTGCTCTCCCCGTCCGTCATCAGCACGATCGACGTGAACCGGTCGTCGCCCGCCGCCGACTGCTGGCGCCCGATCACCCGGTAGGCCTCCTCCAGCGAGGAATACACCGCCGTCCCGCCGTCCGCCGACAGGGACTGCACGTCCCCGTTGATCGACGTCAGCTCCTGCTGCGCCGCGGATCCGGCCGGCACCGAGTGCGTCCTGGTCGACTTCACCTTCGAGGCGAAGGAGATCAGCGTGACCTCCTCCCGGTCCCGGAACCGCCGGGCCCCGCGGGTGTCGTCCACCCCGGTCAGCCGGCTCAGCGCGGTCTTCAGCGAGGCCAGCCGCTGCCCGGCCATCGAGCCCGAGGTGTCCAGCACGTACACCGTCCGCGAGGGGCGCCGGAGCTCGTTCTGGTAGGAGGTCAGCAGGCCGTCCGCCACCGCCTTGGTGCCGGGGAACGGCAGCTCGCGGACCCGGTCGGTCGGCAGCCCCGCCGCCGCGGTCGCCCCCGGGGTGATCGGACGGCGCAGCGTCAGCTCCGAGATCCGCTTCTGCACGTCCGGCTGCAGCAGGTAGGCGGTGAGCCGTTGGAAGGACTCCCGCTCCGACTGCCGGGAGGAGTTCAGGAGGGTCAGGGGGTAGTTGGCGGAGATCACGCCGTCGGTCGGCCGGACCACGGTCAGCTGCTGGTCGGCGGCGAGCTTCTTGTTGAGCGAGAGCAGCACCGACTCGTAGTTGACCAGGGCCCCGATCGAGCCGCGCTCCGCCCGGGTGTACGCCTCGGCCAGCCAGCCGGACGAGCCCGAGGTCAGCTTCTGGCCGGCGAAGAACTGCTTGAGCTGCGGCGCGGCCTTCTGCACGTCGGCGTCGGTCAGGGCCGAGCCGGCGCCCGAGAGCGCCGAGGCGACCGCCACCAGCGCGGAGAAGCCGGAGTTCGACCGGGAGGGGTCCGCCATGCCGTAGGTCAGCCTGCCGGCCGTCGCCGCCTCCGCGAGGTTGCCCCAGGTGACCTTCGAACCGTCCCCCCAGGACAGGTCGTTGAGCACCGAGGAGCGGATCCCGAAGGCGACCGGGGAGGCCATGACCGGGGTCTCCGAGAGCAGCTTGCCCTTGCTCTGCTCGAACAGGTGGAGGTACTGGTTCGACGGGAACCAGACCGCGTCGTACGCGCCGTCCGCCTTGCCCGCGGCGACGGCGTCGGCGCCGTCCAGCGTTCCCGTCCAGGAGAACTGCACGCTCACCCCGGTGGCCTTCTGGGCCTCCTCCAGCACGGGTGCCAGGTCCTGGAGTTCACTGCCGGCCAGCACCCGCAGCACCCCCGGCTGAGGGGTGGGCGCGGGCGGCGGGCCCACCGTCGAGGTGGCGCTCCCTCCGGAGGACGGGGAGGAGGACCCGGGCGAGGACGTGCACGCCGTCGCCGTCGCCACCAGGAGGGCCAGCCCGACGGCCAGACCCCGGGCACCGCTCTTGCTCATTCTCACCCTTCCGGTGAAGGTGCTTGCCATGGTTCCCGTCACTTCGTGGCCTTGATCAGGCTCATCAGGATCTCCTGCCGGGGCAGGACGACCTTGGCCTGGTCGAGGGCGGGGTCGAAGGCGAAGGGGGTGTTCGGGCGGGTGGTGTTCAGCTTGTTCACGTAGGCCTTGAACGGGGACTCGCCCGAGGACGACTGGGCGGGCCGGAAGCCGTGCTGGAGCGCGAGTTCGCGCAGCCTGTCGTTCTTCAGCAGCACGTCCGCGAACTTCCGTCCGTTGTCGGTGAAGGCGACGATCGAGTGGTCGGAGATGACCGCGGTGTCCGGGTAGAGCACCACCATGTCGTCCGGGGCCGCCCCCTTGGCCACCAGTTCCAGCGCCTGGGACTCGTAGGCGAGCACCAGCGGGCGGCCGTTGTTGGAGGCGAAGTCCGTGAACGGCTGGTCGGTGGACGTCTGCATCGCCCCCTGCCGGGTGAAGGCGGCCTTCAGGCCCGGGCCGATCCGCTGCACGGCGGCCTCGTCCTGGGCCACCTCCTTGTTGTTCAGCAGGTAGGCCGCCATCCCGATGTAGAGCGCGCCCGACGAGGACAGGTCGGGGTCGGTGGTGGTCAGGTAGATGTCCCCCGACAGTTCCCTGGGCCGGTTCTCCGGCTGGATCTGTTCCCACTTCCGGCCCTCCACGACGGTCCTGATGAAGGTGTCCATCGTGAGGGTCCAGACGTTGCCGGCGTTCCTCGCCGCCAGGCCCTGGCTCTTCAGGACCTCCGCGGTCGTCCTGTGGGCGACGACGACCAGGGGCGAATAGAACGGGCGGACGGGCGTGCCGGTGATGCCGTTCGCCTTCTGGATCGCGTCGGCGGGCGGGGAGCTGGCCGGGAAGGCGAAGTCGGCCGAGCCGGCCTTGACGTCGTTCATCTGCCAGGAACCGGCGCTCTGGGCGCTCACCTCCAGGCCCTGGAGCCGCAGTTCCTCCTTCACCTTGGGATCGTCAAAGAATGCTTTCTTCTCGGACCCCACCGTGCCGATGACCTTGGCCACGGTGGGGGTCGGCTCCGGCACCGGGCCCGATCCGTCCGGCCCCACCAGCCAGTACACCAGGCCACTGATCATCGCCAGGACGATCGCGATCCCCACCGCACTGCTCGCACTGCGCTTCATTACCGGACGTTCCCCCCTCATCGGAACCACTTCCGGGACCTCGGCGCGGCAATCGCGCCGGGGGGTAGAGCGTCCCGCCGGGCCAGGAGCGAAGCACGAATTGAAGGTGAATCAGAGGTGAACACCGCTTCACGGAATTGCATCGATGACACGGAAGCGGCCGTTTCCGGACCGGCGCCGGACCGGTGCCGCGCCGGGCGCGCGCCGGGTGCGCGCCCGGCGTCGCGTCAACCCGCCGAGCACGGTCCCGCCCGTTCGGGAAGGCCGTGGGCGACGATGTGTCAGATTGTTCAACTCCCCGTCCGGCAACGGCCATCCCTTTGTCCGGACCCGCATCGTCGTTACGCGCCGGTAATGCCTACTCTCAGCAGTATGCGCCGAGCAAAAATCGTCTGTACCCTCGGGCCCGCCACCGACACGTACGACCAGATCAAGTCCCTGGTCGACGCCGGGATGGACATCGCCCGATTCAATCTGAGCCACGGCTCCCACATCGAGCACGAGGAGCGCTACCGCCGGGTCCGCAAGGCCGCGGACGAGACCGGCCGCAGCGTCGGCGTGCTCGTCGACCTTCAGGGCCCGAAGATCCGCCTCGGAACCTTCGCCGAGGGCCCGGTACTTCTCGAACGCGGCGACGAGTTCACCATCTCCACCGACAACGGCGTCGTGGGGGACCAGAACGGCTGCGGCACCACCTACTCCGGGCTGGCCGGGGACGTCACCCCCGGGGAGCACGTCCTCGTCGACGACGGCCGGGTCACCCTGGAGGTCGTCGCGGTGGACGGGCCCCGGGTCCGCTGCGTCGTCGTCGAGGGCGGTCTGGTCTCCGACCACAAGGGCCTCAACCTCCCCGGTGTCGCCGTCTCGGTGCCCGCGCTCAGCGAGAAGGACGTCGCCGACCTGCGCTGGGCCCTGCGGACCGGGGCCGACCTGGTCGCGCTCTCCTTCGTCCGTACCGGCAAGGACGTCGAGGACGTCCACCGGGTGATGGACGAGGAGGGGCGCCGGGTCCCGGTCATCGCCAAGGTCGAGAAGCCGCAGGCGGTGCAGAACCTCGACTCCATCGTCGACCGCTTCGACGGCGTCATGGTGGCCCGCGGCGACCTGGGCGTGGAGATGCCGCTGGAGCAGGTGCCGATGGTCCAGAAGCGGGCCGTCAAGCTCGCCCGGCGCAACGCCAAGCCGGTCATCGTGGCGACCCAGATGCTCGACTCGATGATCAACTCCTCGCGCCCCACCCGGGCCGAGGCCTCCGACGTCGCCAACGCCGTCCTGGACGGCACCGACGCGGTGATGCTCTCCGGCGAGACCTCGGTCGGCAAGTACCCGTCCGAGACCGTCCGCACCATGGGCCGGATCATCGAGGCCGCCGAGCAGGACATCCTCTCCGCCGGCCTGCCCCCGCTCACCCCGAGCAACAAGCCCCGCACCCAGGGCGGCGCGGTCGCCCGGGCGGCCGCGGAGATCGGCGACTTCCTGCACGCCAAGTACCTGGTCGCCTTCACCCAGTCCGGCGACACCGCCCGCAGGCTGACCCGCTACCGCTCGCCGATCCCCGTCCTGGCGTTCACCTACGAGCCGGCCGTCCGCAGTCAACTGGCCCTCACCTGGGGCGTGGAGACCTTCCTCGGCCCCTTCGCGCCCACCACCGACCAGATGGTCGAGCAGGTCGACGCCGCCCTGCTCTCGCTCGGCCGCTGCCGGAAGGGCGACATCGTCGTCATCACCGCCGGCTCCCCGCCCGGCCTGGCCGGTTCCACCAACCTCGTCCGCGTCCACCACGTGGGGACCCTGGACTGACCCGCCCCGCCGGCGCGGCCTTCCGGCAGGGAGCCGCGCCGGCCTCAGCGCTCGGGCCGCGGGCGCGGTCACCCGGCCGCCGGGCCGGGGAAGGTCTGGGGAGGGGCCGGGGGGATCCGGCCCGGGCGGGTGAACACCCTCGCCCGGAAGGCCGTCTGAGCGGCTTTGAAATCGAAGGAAAAGTACCCCGGGTGGGATTCGAACCCACGCTGGATGGTGTTTGAGACCATTGCCTCTAACCGCTGGGCTACCGGGGCATCCACAGATTCGAAGGTTGACCCCGACCCTGCTTGAACTCAAACATACCGTGTCTGGGTACCCTCGTGCATGCAGTACCCCCGCCGGAACGAGGAGCCCCGTGAGCACCGCCGACGAGCAGGCTGAGCCGCTTGAGACCGATTCGCCCCAGATCACCCGGATTGTGATCGCCGAGGACGAGGCACTGATCCGCCTCGATCTGAAGGAGATGCTGGAGGAGGAGGGGTACACCGTCGTCGGGGAGGCCGGGGACGGCGCTACGGCGGTCCGGCTGGTGGAGGAGCTGAAGCCGGACCTGGCGATCCTGGACGTGAAGATGCCGGTGCTGGACGGGCTGTCCGCCGCCGAGCAGATCCACGAGCAGCACCTGGCGCCGGTGCTGATGCTGACCGCGTTCTCGCAGCGCGAGCTGGTGGACCGGGCCCGGGACGCGGGGGCGATGGCCTACATCGTCAAGCCGTTCTCCAAGAGCGACCTGGTGCCCGCGATCGAGATGGCGGTGTCCCGGTACACGGAGATGCGGACGCTGGAGGAGGAGATCGCGGATCTCACCCAGCGGCTGGAGACCCGGAAGCTGGTGGACCGGGCGAAGAGCGTGCTGCAGACCAAGTTCGGTCTGAACGAGCCGGCCGCGTTCCGGTGGATCCAGAAGACCTCGATGGACCGCCGGATGACGATGGCCGCGGTGGCCGAGGCGGTCATCGAGGAGGGTGCCGCCCAGGACCGCAAGAAGGCCGAGGAGGCCACCGGCCCCGAGGGCGCCGAGGGCGCCGCGGGTGCCGCGGGTGCCGCCGGGCAGGAGTAGCAGGAGCGGCGGTACGGGCGGAGGGCCCGGCGCGGGGGGGGCGGGC
>NZ_JBHJRC010000405.1:0-6014 GCF_042261735.1 Kitasatospora sp. NPDC056327
TGGGGGGGGTGTTTTTTTTTATCCCCCCGGGGGGGGGGGCCGCCGGGGGGGGGGGGGGGGCCCCGGGGGGGGGGGGCCCCCCCCCCGGGCCCCGGGGGCGGCCCCCCCGCGCCGGGTCGCCCGGGACGGCGGCCCGGCGGAGGGTACGGACGCGCACGCGGGTCGGGCGCACCCCGCCGGGTGGCGCCCGCCGGTCAGCACCCTAGCGGGAGGCGGCGGGTTCGGCTACGGTCCGTACGACGGGGTTCGACGGAGGGTGGTTCGTTCCGGCCGCGCGGGAGGGCGGCACCACCGGGACGCGCCGACGGGACGCGCCGAGCGGTCGCTCCACCGTGCCCTGCCGCCGCAGCGCCGTTCCGCGCGGGCGGAGTCGTCCCGGGGTGCTGCCCGGGCGCCCCGGTCACGCCGTCTGGTACCGGCCGGTGCGCTGCTCCCAGCTCAGGTAGCCCGCCAGCCAGGTCAGCAGGCCGTCCGCGTAGCGCTGGGCGACGCTCCGTTCCACCCGTGCCAGGCCCAGTTCCCGGTGGACGTCGGGCAGTCGCCCGTACAGCTCGCGGCAGCGCTCGACCATCAGCTGGGCCTCCGCCATCACCACGGCGCAGGCCTCCTCGGCCGAGCAGTTCCGTTCCCGCCGCACGATCATCACCAGGTTGTTGACGTCGCCGCGCGGTGCCTCCAGCGGGAAGGACCGCACGTCGTTGGTGAGGGAGGGGATGTCGGCGGCGAGCTGGCGGATCTGGCGCAGCACCGGGTGGTGCAGCACGGCGGCGGGCACCTCGAAGTGCCCGAGCCGCTCGATCATGTCGAAGATGGTCTCCATCGCGGCGGTACCGCGCCGCAGCACCTGGTAGCCGGCCCGGTCCGGCGGGCGGGGGCTGATCCGGCCGGCCGCCTCGGCGGGGTGACTGGCCAGGTAGTACTCCCAGTTGTACGCGGCGCGCGCCTGCCAGCGCGCCGGCATGCCACGGGCGCTGCGCTCCCACAGGTCGGCGAAGGCGGTCTCCACGGCGGAGCCGCGGTCGGCGCGGGCGCCGTGCAGGACGGCGATCAGCCGGTCGCAGATCGGGGCGACCTCGGTGGGGCGGCGGCCGAGCGGCCCGTCGAACTGGTCGTCGAAGAGGAAGTAGAAGCCCATGAGGTCCGCGGCCAGGGCGAGTTCGTCGGGGCCGGCGTCCGGGTAGCCGAGCGCGGCGAGGTCCACCACGTCCCAGTGCGCGTAGGACGGATGGGTCGGATCGGGCAGCAGGGGATGGCGGGTCAGCCAGGCGCGGTGCAGTTCGGTGGCGTACGGCCCGTGGACGCTGCGTCGGTGCGGGAACGGAATCTGAAGTGAGGTGTCGTCAGACATCGGACTCCCGGAGCTGCGGAGGATGGGGTCTCTTGTGGTGTTCGGCGGTGTTCGCCGTGTTCGGCGTGTTCGCGGGGGAGTTGGGGCGGGAATGCCTGCTGGGAAGGCGTGGTCATGGCATGATCAACTTGACGTGCGGGGCGTAGAGTATCTGATGCAATGATCCGACGTTAGGGATATAGGGCAATTGCCCTCGGCAAGCCCTCCGAACCCCCGATCTCGCCCGTCGCCTGCGTGAATGCGCACCACCTGGCCCCCTGCGGCGCTAACCTCGGCTCCACGAGCAGGGATCGGCGAGGCGGAGGCGCGACGGTGACCGAGCGGGACAACGATTTCCGGGCGGACGGGGTGCCCGGCGCGCGGGAGGCGGAGAGCGCCCCCGGCCGGGTCAGGCTGCGCGACCGCGACGCCGAACTCCGTTCCGCCGAGGCCGCGGTGGACAAACTCTGCCGCGAGTTCGCGGCCGGCGGCACCGAGATCGGCGAACTGCTCACCTTCTCCGGCCGTCCCGGCATCGGCAAGACCAGCCTGCTGCACGAGGTCCGCCGGATCGCGATGGTGCGCGACGGCGCCACCGTGCTGTTCGCGCGCGGCGGCGAGCGCCAGGCCAAGGAGCCGTACCACGTGCTCCGCCAGCTGCTCCAGCCGGTGCTCGGCGGCCTGCAGCCCGACGAGTTCCGCCAGGTGATGGGCACCTGGGAGGAGGTCGTCGGACCGGCGATGGGCCTCAAGCAGCCCAGGAAGGGCGCCCGCCGCCTGGACCCGCAGGGCGTGCGCGACGGCCTGGACTTCGTCCTCACCCAGCTCGCCCCGCGCCGCGCCCCGCTGGTGATGATCGTCGACGACCTGCACTGGGCCGACGCCGAATCGCTCGGCTGGCTGGCCCAGTTCGCCGTCCGGGCCCGCGAACTCCCCGTCCTGCTGGTCCTCGCCTACCGCGACGACTCCGCCGACTGGCAGCAGGACTCCCGGGAGCACCAGCACGCCGTCACCGCGCTCGCCACCCGCCGGCACGCGCTCAGCCGGCTCTCGCTGGTCGCCGTCACCGACATCATCCGCGCCGAACTCGGCGACAAGGCCGAGGACGCCTTCTGCTACGAGTTCTGGAACGTCGTCAACGGCAACCCCTTCGAGGTCGTCGCCCTGCTCGACCAGGTCCGCGACCAGGAGCTTGAGCCGGTCGAGGAGAACTCCCAGCAGCTGCGCGAACTCGCCGTCGACGCCACCGGGATGACCCTGAAGTCCTGGCTGGACCGGCTCGGCGCCACCACCCTGCGCTTCGCCTGGGCCGCCGCGATGCTCGGCACCGACATCCGGCCCGAACTCGCCACCCGGATCTCCGCCCAGACCGCCGAGGGCGCCCGCGAGTCCATCAAGGAACTGCGCAGGCAGCGCGTCCTGACCAGGACCCCGAACGGCAGCCTGGAGTTCGTCCACCCGCTGATCGCCAGCTCGATCTACAACACCATGCCCGAGGCCACCCGCACCGGCATGCACGGCGTGGCCGCCGCCGAGATCGAGAACGCCGGACTCGGCCTGCTCGCCGCCTCCCGCCACCTGGTCGAGACCTTCGCGGGCGAGGGCGACGACCGCACCGTCCGCAAGCTCCGCCGGGCCGCCTCCGAACACCTGCTGATCGGTGCGCCCGAGGCCGCCCAGCGCTGCCTCCACCGCGCGCTCGCCGAACCGCCGGACGACCTGGACCGCGCCGAGGTGCTGTACGAACTGGGCTGCTCCGCCCTGCTCACCGACCCGGGCGCCACCGTCAACCAGCTGCGGCTCGCGCTCGACCCGGAGGAGGGACCGCTGCGCCCCTCGCTGCGGGTCGACGCCACCTTCCGGCTCTCCGAGGTGCTCGCGCACAGCGGCGAGCTGCGGCAGGCCGCGCTGGTCTGCCAGGACGAGGCCGAGCAGACCGCCGGCGACCCCACGGGCCGGCTCCGGCTGGAGGCCGCGTCGTTCATGTGGCACGCCTACCGCAAGTCCGAGGAGGACGGCCCGGCCCGCTCGGCCCGGCTCGGCGCGCTCTGCGACAGCCTCACCGGACGGGACGCGGCCGACCGCGCGGTGCTGGCGCTGCGGGCCTGGGACCTCACCCTGCGCGGCGAGCCCTCCGCAGAGGTGCTGCGGCACGCGGACGACGTGCTGGACAACGGCCGGCTGCCCAAGGGCCTCGGCTGGACCGACAACACCTGGGGCTTCGAACTGCCCGCCACGCTCGGCCTGTCCTACACCTACAACGACCGGATCGCCCAGGCCGAGCGCCTGTTCTCGGACGCCATCGTGCAGTTCGAGGTGGCGGGCTGGAGCGGTGCCCACCGGGGCTTCGCCTACTTCCTGATGGGCCTGGCCAGGTTCCGGCGCGGCCTGCTCGCCGAGGCCGAGGACTTCCTGCGCCGGGCGCTGCGGCTCTCCGAGCGGATCAGCCCCAAGCTGCCGCTGGCCTGGGACGCGGTCGGTGTGCTGATCGACACCCTGATCGCCCGCGGCCGCAGCCGGGAGGCCTGGGAACTCGCCATCGACTTCGGCTTCCACCCGCCGTACCACGCCACCGCGATGGTGCTGCCCGACGCCGCCTCGCTCTACGGCAAGCTGCTGCTCGCCGTCGGCCGGCCCGCCGGGGCCGCCGCCGCGCTCACCGAGGCCGGGGCGCAGCTGAACGTGCGGGGCTGGCACAACACCGTCTGGGCGCCCTGGGCCGGACACCTGGCCATCGCGCTCGCCGAGGACGAGCCGGAGCGGGCCCGCGCCTACGCCCGCCGCTCGGTCGCCGACGCGCAGCGCTTCGGCACCGCCTCGGCGATCGGGACGGCGCTGCGGCTGTACGCCCAGATCGAGGACGGCCAGCAGGCGGTCGAGCTGCTGGAACGGGCGGTGACGCACCTCGGCCAGTCGCCGGCGGGCTACGAGCACGCCGTCGCGCTGGTCGACCTCGGGGCCGCGCTTCGCCGGGTCGGCCGGCTGGAGGACGCCCAGGAGTACCTCTACCAGGGCATCGAACTCGCCCAGCACTGCGCGGCGGACGGACTGGTCGACCGGGCCCGGCGGGAGCTGGCCAACTACGGCCTGCGGCCCAACCGGCTCGGTGACGTCCGGGAGACGCTCAGTCAGCCGGAGTGGGACATCGCCAGGCTGGCCGTGCGGGGCGTGCCGGCGCAGCGGATCGCCGATCAGCTGGAGCTCCCGCTCAGCCTGGTCAACCGCCGGCTGGCCGCCGTCTACCGCAAGGCGGGCAGCGGCCCCGACGGCCTGGCGGCCGCGCTCGGCCTGACCGCCCAGCGGGACGGCTCCGACCCCGTCGAGCGGCCGGAGCCCGACGGGGCCGGCCCGGGCCGCTGACCGGCGGCGCGGCAGGGCGGCGGGCGGGACCGGGCGGCAGCCGGGGCCCGCGAAGGCGCGCGGGATCCGGCGCGGCGCGCGGGCGCCCGGTGAGCGCCCCCGCACCGTCCGCCCTGGCTAGGCTGACGCCGAGCCGTGCCCGCGCGGGGCCCGGCACCCCGGCGAAGGGCGGGCGCGCTCCCGCCGCCCGCCAGTGAGGAGCAGGTCATGGCGACGCCCCCGGCGAACGGGCCGCGGACCACCAGCGTGCGGCGCGAACCCTTCGAACCCTCGGGCGCGGGCGCCGCGATCGAGCGGTGGACCCTGCGGGCCGGCCCCTACGAGGCGACCGTGCTCACCCTCGGCGCCACCCTGCACACCCTGGTCGCCCCCGACCGGGACGGCCGCCCGGCCCAACTGCTGCTCTCCTCCGACCGGCTCGCCGACATCCTCGGACCGGCCCGCCACTACGGCACCGTCGTCGGCCGCTACGCCAACCGGATCGACGGCAGCAGCGTCACCGTCGACGCAGTGGAGCACCGGCTCGCCCCGACCGGCGGCGGGATCACCCTGCACGGCGGCCCGGACGGCTTCGCGCACCGGATCTGGGCGGCCGAGGAACTGCCGGACGGCGTCCGGCTGAGCCTGCACAGCCCGGACGGGGACCAGGGTTTTCCCGGCGCGCTGGACGTCACCGTCGACTACACCCTCGGCCCGGACGGCGAGCTGGCGATCCGCTACCGGGCGGTGACCGGCGCGCCGACCGTGCTCAACCTCACCAACCACGCCTACTTCAACCTGGCCGGCGAGGGCTCCGGTGACGTCCTCGGCCACCTGCTGACCCTCGACGCCGACGGCTACACCCCCGCCGACGAGCGGCAGATCCCGGTGGGCCGGATCGAGCCGGTGGCCGGGACCCCGTTCGACTTCACCACCGCCCGGCCGATCGGCAAGTCGGTGCACGACGAGCACCCGCAGCTGACCGGCCCCGGCGGCTACGACCACAACTGGGCGCTGCGCCCGCGTCCGGCGGACGGCACCCCGGGCCCGGCGGCCCGGCTGGAGGATCCGGTCAGCGGGCGGACCCTGGAGGTGCTGACCACCGAGCCCGGCATCCAGGTCTACACGGCGAACAAGTTCCACGGCGCGGTGACCGGCGCGAGCGGCGTGCCCTACGGCCCGTTCGCCGGGATCGCGCTGGAGACCCAGCACTTCCCGGACTCCCCGCACCACCCGGACTTTCCCGGTACCGGACTGCGCCCGGGGGAGGAGTTCCGTTCGGTCACGCTGCTGAGGCTCGGGACGGCCTGAGCCGGAGAGCACGAAGGGCCCCGCCGGAGGATTCCGG
>NZ_JBHJRC010000406.1:0-5952 GCF_042261735.1 Kitasatospora sp. NPDC056327
GGCCCGGACCCCCGGGCCGCCCCTCCGGCGTTCCCGCCCCGGGGCACGCCTCCCGGACCCGCGGCCGGGCCGGGACCGGGGCCCGCCCGCCACGGCCCGTCCCGCAGGACCCGCCGGGCCCGCGGCGGTGCCTCTCCGAGGCCCTAGGCTCGTCGTGGTCACCAGCCGGTTCGCTCCCCCGGAGGTCCGTCCATGAGCATGCCGCCGTTCCTCGGCCTCCCCTCCTGCGCGCGTGCGCTGCGGGTGACCACGGCGCGCGGGGAGTTCGCCGCGCTGCGGGCCGAGCCCGCCGGGGCGGTGCGCGGCTCGGCCCTGCTGGTGCCCGGCTTCACCGGCAGCAAGGAGGACTTCATCGCCCTGCTGGAGCCGCTCGCCGCGGCCGGCTACCGGGTGACCGCGGTCGACCAGCGGGGCCAGCACGAGACGGGCGGCCCGGACGACCCGGCCGCGTACGCGGTGGCCGCGCTCGGCGCGGACGTGCGGGCGCTCACCACCGCGCTGCTGGCCGGGGGCGGCGGCCCGCTGCACCTGCTGGGCCACTCCCTCGGCGGCCAGGTGGTCCGCGAGGCCGTGCTGGCCGAGGCCGCCCCGGGCGGGGGCGCCGGGGTGCCGTGGGCGTCGCTGACGCTGATGTCCACCGGACCCGGTGCGATCGACCCGGCCGAGGCGGAGCGGACCCGGCTGCTGATCGGCGTCCTGCCCACCATGGCCCTGGAGGAGATCTGGCAGGTGATGCAGCGGCTGGAGGCGGGCACCGACCGCGCCCGCCACCCGTCGCCCGAGGTGGCCGCGTTCCTGCACCGCCGCTGGCTGGCGAACGTGCCGCAGGCGCTGATCACCACCGGCCGCCACCTGGTCGCCGCGCCGGACCGGGTGGACGAGCTGGCCCCGGTGCTGGCGGCCGGGCTGCCCGCCCTGGTGCTCTCCGGCGAGCGGGACTACGCCTGGCCGGTGCCGGAGCAGAACGCGATGGCCCGGCGGCTGGGCGCCCGGCGGGTCGTGGTCGCGGACTCCGGGCACTCCCCCAACGCCGAGCAGCCGGCCGCCACCGCCGAGGCGCTGCTCGCCCTCTGGGGCTGAGCGGGCCCCGGTTCGACGCCTCCCCGGGGCTCCTGGTACAAGGGGGGCGCGACAAAATTCGTTAGTTGCGGTAATATTTGATTCGGTCCTGGAAACATCGTCGACAGTGCCGTCGGCGGGCCGTCGACGCGATCCTCCGAAACCAGGACTTCACCGACGGGCAACGACCCGGTAGCAGCGCCACCACAGGGTGGTTCACGAGGGACACGAGGGACCCGACGCCCTTGGCGATCAGGGGGGAGCCCTCTTTGCCGCGACAGCGGTCGGTCGACGACTCGACCCGACAGACACCGAACGGGCTGATACCCATGCAGCCCCGGCCGCCCCGCCCCGCGGGGCCAGGAAAGGACAGGCCCATGCGCTTCGAGATCCTCCGACTGGACGACGCCCACGGCAGCGCCACCGACCGCCTCATCGCCGACGCCGAGACCGTCCGCGAGCTCGTCCAGGCCGCCGCCCGCACCGGCGAGCGCCTGCTCATCCGTCCGTGTCCGACCGTCTGACCGGGCCCGGCACCCGGGAGCCCGCACGCTCCCCCGCCGCCGACGAGCCCGGCGCGTCCGACCCGGACGTTCCGATACCCGACTGACGCCCCGTCATCGCCGCAGCGACAACGGGGCGTCAGTGCGTCCGGGCCGGCCGCCGGCCGCGACGCGGCGCCCGTCGCCGACGTTTGCCGCCGCCCGCCGCTGGACATTTCCCCACGGGAGCCGCCCGCACCGCGCACACCCCGCGCCGGACGGGCGCCGGCACCGACAGGGTGCCGCCGCGCCGCCCTCCGTACGGGTGACCGTCCTTGACGCGGCGGTCCGGAGGGAGGAGCGTTGTCGCCTATGAGGGGCGAGCCCAGCTGCCCGAGGTGCGCCGGTCGGGTCCGCGCCCCCGGTCTGTTCTCAGACACCTGGCAGTGCGACCGGCACGGCGCCGTGCACCCGATGCAGCCGGTGCTGCCCCCGAGCATCGAGGCGCTCGGCGTCGCCGTCGCCCGTTCACAGGTCCCCGTCTGGCTGCCGTGGCCGCTCCCGGTGGGCTGGCTGTACACCGGGATCGCGCACGTCGGCGACGACGTCTCGGGCGCCCGGGCCACCGCCGTCGCCTGCTCCGGA
This sequence comes from Kitasatospora sp. NPDC056327, assembly GCF_042261735.1. Taxonomy (NCBI): domain Bacteria; kingdom Bacillati; phylum Actinomycetota; class Actinomycetes; order Kitasatosporales; family Streptomycetaceae; genus Kitasatospora; species Kitasatospora sp. NPDC056327. Next base: position 2,187 of record NZ_JBHJRC010000406.1, read on the forward strand.
CCGGCCCCGCTGGGCGGGTTCGGCGAACTGGTGCTGGTCGCCGAGGAACTGGGCGTCGGGCTCGGCGCCCGCTACGCGGGACTCTCCGGCCCGGACCCGGGCGAGTCGGTGGCCCTCTACAAACCCGCCGACGCCAAGCTGCTCGCGGCCGGCCGGCCGACGCCGATGTTCCACGTGCCGCAGGCCCCCGCGGACCGGGCGGTGTTCGTCGGCGAGGCGCGCGGGCTCTGGCTCTGGGCGGTGGCCTGGCCCGAGCAGTCGGCGCTGGTGATGTACGACGAACTGGTGCTGACCGACCTGCGGGAGGCCGGCGCGGAGCTGGACCTGCTGCCCTGCGGAGCCCTCTCGCCCCACCTGCTCCGCTGACCACGGGCGTGCGGCCGTCCCGGGCGGGCGGCCGCCCGGCCCGCTCCCCCGCCGCGGCCGCACTATCCTGGGCGTCATCCCGCCGGCATCCGTGCCGGTCCCAGCGCCGGACGGCGCCGACCCCGAGGGAGCACCACCCGTGCGCATCGACCTCCACGCCCACAGCAACGCCTCCGACGGAACGGACAGCCCGGCCGAACTGGTCGCGGCAGCCGTCGGGGCCGGGCTGGACGTGGTGGCGCTGACCGACCACGACACGGTGGCGGGCCACACCGAGGCCGTCGACGCGGTGCACGCCCTGCCGACCGGGACCCGGCTGACGCTGATCCCGGGCGCGGAACTGTCCTGCGTGGTGGGCGACATCTCGATGCACCTGCTGGCCTACCTCTTCGATCCGGCCGAACCGGCCTTCGCGGCGGAACGCGAACTGGTGCGCACCGACCGCTTCCGGCGCGGGCGGGCGATCGTCGAGCGCTGCCGCGAACTCGGTGCGGACATCAGCTGGGAGCAGGTGCGGCGGATCGCCGGGGAGGGCTCGGTGGGCCGTCCGCACATCGCCAGCGCGCTGGTCGAGGCGGGCGTGGTGGCCTCGGTGTCGGACGCGTTCACCGCGGACTGGCTGGCCAACGGCGGACGGGCGGACGTCCGCAAGCACGAGACCGACCCGGTGACGGCGGTCCGGCTGGTCCGGGCGGCCGGCGGGGTGCCGGTCTTCGCCCACCCGGGGGCGGTGAAGCGCGGACGGACCGTCTCCGACGAGGTCATCGCCGACCTGGCGGCGGCCGGGCTGGCCGGCCTGGAGGTCGACCACGTCGACCACGACGAAGCGGCCAAGGCCCATCTGCGCGGCCTGGCGGCCGAGTTGGGGCTGCTGACCACCGGGTCCAGCGACTACCACGGCACCCGCAAGACGGTCCGGCTCGGCGAGCACACCACCGACCCGGCCGTCTACGAGGCCTTGGTGGACCAGGCCACCGGCGGGAAGCCGATCGGCGGCTGACCGCACCGGGGCCCGGGCCACCGACGGGCCGTCAGGGGCACCGCCGGGAAGGACTTCCGCCGCGGCGGCGCCGGACGGTCTCGCCCCGGGGCGGCTCAGTCCAGCCGGACGCCCCGGCGCTCCGGGTCGCGCAGGTCGGTGCCGTGCCGGAGCCAGCGCTCCTGCAGGGCCGCCGCGCCGTGCACCCGCTTCCAGCCCGCCTCGTTGGGGGTCATCGGCAGCAGCGGCAGGAAGCGCACCGGGTCGGCCGGCGCGTCCAGCTCCAGGTCCTCGACCAGACCGCCGGGTTCGGCCGCCAGGACGGAGCTGAACGGCGCGCCGCCCCAGAGCGGGGCGCCCAGGTCCAGCGAGCCGCCCGGGGCCACCACCAGCCCCTCCACCTGCGGTGTCGCGGCGAAGGTGGCCAGCGCGCGGAGCACGCCGTCCCGGCCCCCACGGATCGTCAGGACCAGTTCCGCGCGCGGCCCGCGGACCTGGTCGGCCACCACCGCGGCCGGGTCGGCCATCGGCGCGGCGGACATGCCGAGGGTGGCGTAGCGGACCAGGCCCTCCCGGTCCGGGCCGAAGCGCAGCACCTCGATGCGGTCGGCACCGAGGAAGGTCACGGCGGCGCGGCCGCCCGGTTCGCCGAACGCGGTGAGCAGCCGGGCCTCGACGGCGGCCAGCACCCCGGCCCGGGAGGGGCCGTGCGGGCTGCCGCCGGCGGGGTCGCCGAAGAGCGGGAAGTCATGGGCCATGCCGGTGAGCGTAACCCGCGGCCCCCGGGCTGTTGGCACGGCCTTTACGTGAACGCGGGCGCGGTGACGGCCGATCGGATGTTAGTGTGAGCGACTGGCTACCGGGGATTCCCGTCCTACCGGGGCAGCGGCGCGAAGGAGGTGGTTGCGGTGGATACCAGCCGACCATGCAGTACCGGCAGCTCTTCCCGGCCCGGACGCCTTCCCCGTACCCCTCGGTGCGCGGCCTGAAACGGCGGGCCTGAGAGACCTCGGCGGGAGCCGCCCGGTCTCCTCCCCAGCTCCGTGGACCAGAGCCGCCCCGTGCCGACGGCACGGCGGTCCGGTGGTCCGGCCGGGAGAGCGCCCTCACCGACGTCCGGCCGTTCCGCTCCCCGTGCCCCGGCAAGGCACCCAGGGGCGGCCGCAGACGCCGGAATTCCATCGGTGTTCCTCCGCCGTCGTACCGCGGCCGCCCGTCCTCCTGCCGCCGTGCGTCGGTTCCTGCCCAAGGGAGCCTGCCATGTCGATGATCAGCAGCCTGCGCGCAGCCGTCCGCACCAACCGCCGCCGCACCTCGGCGGCCCTGTTCGACACCATCCACCCCGGCCGGACGCCGTCGGCGGTGGTGGACTGCGCGGTCTACCAGCACGGCCGGCGGCACGGCGAGACCTGCAGCCCGCGCGAGGCGGCCCGGCTGGTCAAGGCGTCCAAGCAACTCCCGGACGGTGACGGTTCGTTCAGCTGGATCGGACTGCACGAGCCGACCGAGGCCGAGTTCGAGGGCATCGCGCAGCGGTTCGGGCTGCACCCGCTGGCGGTGGAGGACGCGGTGCACGCGCACCAGCGCCCCAAGGTCGAGCGCTACGACGACGTGCTGTTCGCCGTCTTCCGGACGATCCGGTACGTCGACCACGACCAGCTCACCCCGACCAGCGAGGTGGTGGAGACCGGCGAGCTGATGGTGTTCGCCGGGCGGGACTTCGTGATCACCGTGCGGCACGGCGGGCACAGCTCGCTGAAGGAGCTGCGGCACCGGCTGGAGGCCGACACCGACGGCAGCGGGCTGCTGGCCAAGGGCCCCTCGGCGGTGCTGCACGCGATCGCCGACCACGTGGTGGACAACTACATGCTGGTCGCGGACCAGTTGCAGACCGACGTGGACGAGATCGAGTTCGAGGTGTTCTCCAACCGGGGCGGCCGGGGCGCGGACGTCGGGCGGGTGTACCAGCTCAAGCGCGAGGTGCTGGAGTTCAAGCGGGCGGTGGCGCCGCTGCTGCGGCCGATGCAGCAGCTGTCGGAGCCGCTGCAGCGGCTGGTCGACCCGGAGATCCAGAAGTACTTCCGGGACGTCGCCGACCACCTGGCCCGGGTCACCGAGCAGGTGCACGGCTTCGACGAGCTGCTGAACTCGCTGCTCCAGGCGAATCTGGCGCAGGTGTCGGTCGCGCAGAACGAGGACATGCGCAAGATCACCGCGTGGGCGGCGATCTTCGCGGTGCCGACCATGATCACCGGCGTCTACGGGATGAACTTCGACTACATGCCGGAGCTGCACCACCGCTACGGCTACCCGATGGTGCTGGGCAGCGTGGTGCTGATCTGCATCGGCATGTACCGGGGCTTCCGCCGCAACGGCTGGCTGTAGGGCCGCTCCCCCGGATCACGCCGGGCGGTCCGGCGT
>NZ_JBHJRC010000407.1:0-5892 GCF_042261735.1 Kitasatospora sp. NPDC056327
AGTCGGGGTGGCCGACTTCCCGCGCCCACGGCCGGCCGGGGTGTCCGCGGTCCGCGGGGCCCTGTACGGGAGGCCGGTCCGGCCGGGACGCCATGAGAACCCGGTGCCCGGGCGGGCGGTGCCGGTCGAGGTCCGGCGTCGTCGCAGGTGGGTGCGGATGAGGCGGTGCACGGTCAGCAGGCCCGGAGTTCACCCGGTCCCACCGAATGGGGTTACCTCTAAGGGCAAGTGGATTTGCCCAAGTGAACCTTCTCGAATATCGACCTGGTCAAGAGGCTAGGCTGCCGAGCGCCCCGGGTGGATCCGGGGATCCTCGCGTGCGATCCCTTTCTCGTGAAACGTCCATGAGAAAGGCCGCACCCATGCCATTTCGACAGAAGGACGCAGCCCAACAGATGAGAAACAGCATTTCGGACAGAGTGCGGCCCCTGGTGGTCTTCCTCGTCCTCTCCCTCCTCGGCGGCCTTTTCACCGGTTTAGCCTCCCAGCCCGCGCGGGCCGTCACTTCGAATACGGTCCCACCCTGCACCGGGGACCCGATCCTGGATCAGACGCCGTGCGACCCGGCGGGCCTCATTCCCCGCCTCACCGCCGTGCAGTTCAACAATCAGCTCGCCTGCGACCTGCGGATGAAGAATGCGCAGGAGAGCGATCCGAGCGCTGATCCGAACAGTGACATGTATCTGTGGCACGGCGGCTGGTACCCGACCCGTCAGAGCTTCCCCCCGAGCCTCGTCCCGAAGGGCGGGCAGGCGACGTGGCAATCGGGAACCATCGGTTTTCTCACCGGAACGGAAGGCTTCGTCCGGTACACCACCGAGGGTTGTGCGGACCCGGAGATGAACGGCCGTCCGGTGAGGCTGTACTGGGACAACCCTTTCGTGGGCAGCAACTCGTACAACGAGGACGGCACCGACCGGCCCTGGTTCAAGGTCACCCGGGCCGGCGGCAGCGGTAACCAGACCACCGTGACCTGGACGGTCACGGAGAAGCCGGCGGCCACCGTGTCGATGGGTGACAGCTTCATCTCCGGCGAGGGCGGCCGGTGGAACGGAAACGGCAACACCGGCCCCGAGGGCGCGGCGTTCGGCACGGACCGTGCGGCGTTCGGCTGCAACGGCGACGAGACCCAGTGCAATCACGATTCGAGCCGGGTCTACGGGACCACCAACCCCGACAGCGGCAACAAGTGCGACCGCTCCGACGTGGCGGAGATCCGCGGCGCCGTGATCGAGGGCATCGGTGTGGAGCGGCGGTTCAACCTGGCCTGCTCGGGGGCGGTCACGGACAACGTGATCCGGAGCGCGTTCAAGGGCGAGCCTGCACAGGTGCAGCAACTCAGGAATCTGACCGAGAACTACCGGATCAAGCTGGTGGCGCTGTCGATCGGCGGGAACGACCTGCAGTTCTCCGACATCGTGACCTCCTGCGCGACGAAGTTCATGATCCCCAACCCCTTCTCGCCCCGCTGCGAGGGCGCTTGGCGGAGCACCTTCGAGGCCGCCCTCGGTCCCGTCGAGAACAAGGTGGTGGAGACGATCGGAGCCATCCGCGGCGCGATGACCGACGCCGGCTACGACAGCACCCCCTACCGCCTGGTGGCCCAGTCCTACCCGTCCCCCCTCGCCAGAAGCACCGAGTACCGCTATCCGACCGAGTCCTACGATCGCCAGAACCTGGGTGGATGCCCCTTCTTCAACAGCGACGCGGACTGGGCCGCCAACGAGGTCATCCCGAGGATCGGCGCCATGGTCCAACGAGCCGCGCAGCGCGGGGGCGCCTCCTACCTCGACCTGACGGGTGCGTTCGCCGGACACGAGCTGTGCAGCGTGAACGCCGGGCAGGCCACGGCTCATGACAGGCTGAACCTCCCGATCCCGAGGGAACACGCGGAGTGGGTCCGCTGGGTCGCCACCGTGTCGCCCTTCGCCACCCCCCAGGGAACCACGCAGGAGTACGTCCACCCGAACGCCTACGGCCAGCAGGCACTCAGCAAGTGCCTGGAGAGCGCGTACGCCTCGGGCGGCGACAGCAGGTGCCTGGGCTCGGCCGGGAACGGGAACCCCAATCCGGTGCCGCCCCTGCCCGGCACGGTCATGGCGAAGGCCTCGGCCGACTCGATGAACCGGGCCACCGGGTTCCTGCGCAGCCGCATGGACACCTTCGCGACGTCCGGCCCGCGGGTGCCGCAGAGCTACACCGGCGGCTTCTTCGGGCCGGGGGCCCAGTTCGGTGCCACCGGGTTCCAGTCGTCGTTCACCTACGACAACGCGGTGACGATCGCCGCACTCCTGGCGAAGGGCACCGGCAGCGACGTCTCCCACGCCAAGGACCTGGGTGACACCCTGCTGTACGCCCAGGACCACGACCCGGTCAACGACGGCCGGATCCGGACCTCCTACATGCCCGACCCGTTCATCACCACCCTGGGCCGGGACTACCCCGTGGGCACCCCCTACATCTCCGGCTGGTCGGTCTACACCGGCAACATGGCCTGGGCCGGCATGGCCTTCGCCCACCTCTACAAGGCCACCGGCGACAGCAGGTACCTCAACGGCGCGCTGCGCGCCGGCAACTGGATCCAGACCAACTCCGCGGACAGCCGCGGGATCGGCGGCTACACCGGCGGCCTCGCCGGCGGCGCGGAGGACGGCAGCGGACTGAGCCCGCGGACCTGGAAGGCCACCGAGCACAACATCGACGTCGGCGCCTTCTTCGCCATGCTGAACCAGCTCACCGGAGACCAGGCATGGAAGAGCCGCTCCGACAACGCCTTCGCGTTCGTCAAGAGCATGCTCAGTGCCGACCAGAACCACCTCTGGGCCGGCACCGGCCTGGACGGGGTCACCGTCAACGAGGACGCCGTCCCCGAGGACATCCAGACCTGGAGCTACCAGGCCACCCTCGACCCCGCCTACTCCCGCACCACGGACTGGGTCGCCGGTCGCATGGCCGCCACCGACAACGGGTTCACCGGCGTCAGCTTCAGCGTCGTCGACACCACCGGCGTCTGGTTCGAAGGCACCGCCCACCTGCTGGCCGTCTACCAGACCCGCAGGGCCCCGGGGGACACGGAGAAGGCAGCCGCTCTGATCAGCACCCTCCAGAGGGCCCAGGCCAGTGCCCCGAACACCAACGGGACGGGGATAGTCGCGGCCTCGCACGACGGCCTCAACACCGGACAGGGCGATCTGTACTACGCGTCCGTGCACACCGGCGCGACCGCCTGGTACGTGCTCGGCGCCCTGGGAGGCAACCCCTTCCGCCTCTGAGGTGACGGCCCGTTGAAACAGCCGTGCCCGGCACCGGTCCCCACCGGTGCCGGGCACGGGCGTTCCGGCAGCCGAGGGCCGCCGGCAGGTCAGCGCCCCTCGGCGATGACCTCCAGGGCCGGGCGGGGTGCGCGGCCGAGCAGCGCGGCGAGGTCGCGCGGCGCGCCCGGGCCGGCCAGGAAGCCGTGGGCGATCGCCGAGTAGGTGCCCACCACCATCGGTACCTGGAAGTCCAGCGCGCCGGAGGCCGCCACCGCCGTCCGGGCCCGGGCGAGGGGCCCCGGCCGGTACTCGGCGCCGAGCGCCGCGGCGACCTCGGCGCCGCCCACCGCCCGTTCCCCCACCAGTTCGTAGGTCCGGCCCACGTGCTGCCCGGGTGCCAGGGCGACGTTCGCCGCCGCCTCCGCGAGGTCCGCCCGCGCGACCGCCGCCAGCTTCCCGTCCCCGAGCGGCGCGTCGATCACCCCGTCCGGGCCCGGTGCGGCGATCGCGCCCAGGAACTCGGCGTACAGGCCGTTGCGCAGCACCGTCCAGCGCAGGGTGGCGGACTCGCGCAGCCGCCGTTCGGTCCAGCGGTGGGCGAGGGCGTAGGGCAGGTGGTCGCCGTCGCCGGAGAGGCTGGTGTAGACGACGTGCTCGACGCCGGCCCGCTCCGCCGCCCCGATCGCGGCGCCGTGCCGGGCGATCACGACGTCGTCCTCGGCGGCGCCGGCCGAGATCAGCAGCAGGGTCCGTACTCCGGCGAAGGACTCCGCCAGGGTCCGCGGCCGGTCGAAGTCGACCGGCCTGGCCGGGACGCCGTGGCGCGCCACCGCCCCGGGCGTGCGGGAGCCGGCGACGACGCCCTCGCGCCCGGCGAGCCGTTCCAGGACGAGGCTGCCGAGGCCTCCGTTGACTCCGGTGACGAGCAGCACGGGTTCCTCCAGGGGTGATCGGGGCTGTGCCCACATCCTCGGTAGCCTGGCCGTCCGGCGTAAGGAGGCACTCTCATGTCAGCAGGGCACACCGCGGTAACCACCCCCCGCCCGGTGGTCTGGTGCGAGGACGGCGTGGACTGCGGGATCCGTGACCTGCTGGACCGCCTGGGCGAGAAGTGGTCGGTCCTCACCGTCGTCGAACTGGCGCAGGGCGTGCGGCGGTTCCGCGAACTGCAGCGGGCGCTGCCGGGCATCTCGCAGCGGATGCTCACGCTGACCGTGCGCCGTCTGGAGCGCGACGGCCTGGTCTCGCGGACCGTCCACCCGACGGTCCCGCCACAGGTGGAGTACGAGCTGACCGGGCTCGGGCACAGCCTCACCCATCTGGTCCGGGCGATGGCGGACTGGTCGTACGGCCACCACGACGCGATCGTCGCCTCCCGGCGGCGGTGGGACGAGGCCAATCCGGACTCGGAGGTCCGGTAGCGGCCGTCCGGCGGCTCGCGGGGCGTCGTCCCGTGACCGGCGGCCGGGGAACACCCCGCCGTCGGGCCCCGGAGGGTCGGCGGCGGAGGCTTCAGCGGGGGAGGGCGGCGTGCCGTTCCAGGAACGCGGTCACCGCCACCGGGTCCTCCAGCGGCAGCGGGCAGAGCAGCAGCCGGTCCACGCCGAGTTCCGCGTACCGCCGCGCGCCGTCCGCGCCGACCTCCACGGGGTTCATCTGGGTGAAGTTGATCTCCAGCCGGCCCAGCCGCGCGGGGCGGGGCACCTCGGCGGCGGCCCGGCGCAGCCCTTCGAGGTGGACGGCGAGGTCCTCCGGGGAGCCGCCGTTGCCGATCCAGCCGTGCCCCGCGCGGACCGCGCGCCGGTAGGCGGCCGGGCTGTGCCCGCCGATCACGATCCGCGGGCCGTCCGGCCGCACCGGGCGCGGGTGCGCGTCCACGTGGGCGAAGTCGGCGTAGCGGCCGTGGAACTCGGGCTCCGGCTCGGTCCACAGCTGCCGCATCGCGTCCAGGTACTCGTCGGTGCGGGCGCCGCGTTCGGAGAGCCGCACGCCGACCGCGGCCATCTCGCCCTCCAGGTAGCCGGGTGCGACGCCGAGGAGCAGCCGGCCCCCGGAGAGCACGTCCAGGCTGGCGGCCTGCTTGGCCAGCACCACCGGATTGCGCTGGGGCAGGATGAGGATCCCGGTGCCCAGTTCGATCCGCTCGGTGAGCGCCGCCACGTAGGAGAGGTGCACCAGGGGATCGAGGATCGGATCGGTGGGTGCCATCGGTGACTCCGGCACCCGGGGGCTCGGCAGCACCACGTGGTCCCCCGCCCACCAGGACCGGTAGCCGAGTTCCTCCGCCCGGCGGGCGAGTGCCGCCGTGTCGGCCGGTCCCAGGGTGGCCTTGGCGTTCAGGCCGTACACACCGAGTTCCATGAAGTCCTGCCCATCGCCCGCCGCCCGGCCGTCTCCCGGCCGGGCGCTGTCCAACCGGCCCGCGTGGACGCCCTGTTGTCCACCTGCTGTGTTCAACCGGCCGTCCGGACCGGTCATTCCCGCGCCGCCGGGCGGTCACGGCCGCCGCGCGGACGTCCTGCCGGTCTTCCTCGTCCTCATCGCCGACCTCCGGGCCGCTCGACCGGCGGGGACCGCCGCTGCGGGCCGCGCCGACGGCGTGGTTCTGTACGGGTGGTGGGCGCGGAAAGTCGGCCGG
>NZ_JBHJRC010000408.1:0-5872 GCF_042261735.1 Kitasatospora sp. NPDC056327
CGCCGGACGGGCCCCGTCCGCCCGTCCGGCGGCCCCGCCGGAGCGGCGCGGGTCAGCCCGCCGCCGGCAGCCCCGCGGCGTACGCCTCGATCGCGTCGCGCTGGTACCCGGCCAGACCCGGCGCGATCGACTCGTACGCCGCCCGCCACGTCCCGTTCGTCACACAGGCCCGCCCCATCGCCCGGAACTCCGCGGCCGGCACCGCCCGGACCGCGGCGAGCCCCCGGTACTGGTCGTCGATCTCCGCCCGCACCTGCTCGGCGCCGGCCGGCAGCCCGGCGGCCATCAGCTCGGCGAGCCGGACCATCTGCGCGGTGCGGGCCCGCTGCCCCGCCTCGATCTCCTCCGGCGTCATCGCCGCCGCCGCCCGCCCGGCGGCCTCGGCCTGCTCGGGGAAGGCGCGCAGCTCCTCCTCGTGGTCGGTGGCCCGGACTCCCTCGAACAGGTTCTCCGGCCGGTTGATCGCCGTCATCGGCGCACCGTCCCTCCTGGATCGCTCCAGATCGGTGATCGTGCGGGCGACCGTCGCGGCCAGTGCGTCCAGGCGGTCGCGCTCGGCGAGCAGCCTGCGGTGGTGACCGCGCAGCGCCTCCAGCTCGTCCACCCGGGTGGCCAGGATCCGGCCGATCTCGGCCAGGCCCAGGCCCAGCGCGCGCAGCACCAGGATCTCCTGGAGCCGCAGCAGCTCCCGCTCCCCGTAGTAGCGGTGCCCGTTGCTCCCGACGCCGGCGGGCGGCAGCAGCGCGATCTCGTCGTAGTGCCGCAGCGTTCGCGCCGTGACGCCGGACATCCGCGCCACCTCGGCGATCGGCCAGGCCTCCATCCGGTCCCCCACAGGTGTCACCGGGCCGGTCCGTCCGGCCCTGGTCAGGACGGTAGGGGCTGCCGTTGCGGCAACGTCAAGGCCACTGCGGGCGTCAGGGCCGGGGAGGTCCAGGCGGGGGAGCTTCCCGGGCCTCCCGTGGCGCGCACGTCCGGCGGAGTCCGTCCGGCGCCGGTCCGTTCCCCCCCCTCGCCCCGGTCCGTCCCCTCGGTGTCGCCCCCCGGCGGCGGCCGGGTGCGCCGGACGACGGGGTTCCGCCGCCGCGGCGCCCGGGGTGCCCCGACGGTCAGTCAGGGCGGCGCTGTCCCGGGATCCGTACCGCTCTTCAACGGTGCCGGAGGTAGGCGGCGGCGGTCTCGCGGAGACGGTCGTGCAGGCCGTCGTAGGCGCGGGTGCTGCCCAGGAGGGACTTGGGCAGCTTGGCGGCCATCGTGTAGTTGGTGTCGCAGACGTTGGCGGCGGGGGCCAGGCCGGCCTGGCTGACCAGCTGGTAGGCGTCCAGCGTCTCCAGGCCGAGCAGCTCCGAGGTCCAGCCGACGAGATCGTGCTGGCTGATCCGGAAGGCGTCCTCCAGCGGCCGGGCCGAACCCGTGGTGATCAGGTACCGGTCGCTCTCCAGCCGGGGCCAGGCCGGTCCGCCGCCCTTGATCAGGTCGATCACCACGGTGGTGCGCATCGCCGTCTCGACGGCCGTGCCGCACACCTCGCCCTCGCCCTGGCGGGCGTGGCCGTCGCCGATGGCGAGCAGTCCGCCGGGCACGTTGACGCCGAAGTAGGCGGTGGTGCCGGCCCGCATCTCGGGGGTGTCGAGGTTGCCGCCGTGGGCGCCCGGGGTGATCGACATCAGGGTCTCGCCGCCGGCCGGGGCGACGCCGACGGTGCCGTGCATCGGGTCCAGCGGCAGTTCGGCGGTGAAGTCGCCGTGCCGGGCGCGGAACCGGCAGACGCCGGCGGCCGTGTCCAGCTCGTAGACCCAGACCCGCTCCTCCAGCGGAGCGTGCAGCATCGCCGTGGTGTGGGTCGCGGTGAGCGCGCCGAAGTGCGGGAAGGTGCTGGAGATGCCCCAGTCGCGGGCCGGGGTGATCTCCACGAAGTGCACGGCCAGGGTGTCGCCGGGCTCGGCGCCGGCCACCGCGATCGGTCCGGTGACGGGGTTGAGGTAGGGGAACTCGCAGACCGCGCTCGGCAGGTCGCCGATGTCGCGGACCCGGCCGCCGAAACAGTCCTCGGTGGTCAGCTCGACGATGCTGCCCGGCTGGACGGTCACCAGCGGGGTGCGTCCGCCGAAGGTGTAGGCGTAGTCGGCGGGCTTCGGGAAGAGGGTGACGAGGTCGGGCAGGCTCACTGGTTCTCCTTGCTGAGAGGGGCGTTGTCGGCGGTCGGCGTCCGGTCCGGACCCTGGTCCGCGGCCACCGCGGCGAGGTTCGGACGGCGGCCGGAGAGCATCAGCCCGGTCAGGACCAGGCCGCCGATCGCCAGCCAGACGAAGCCGAGCCGCTGGGCGGCGATGTCCGCGTTGACGACCACGTAGGCGAGGATCGCGAACCCGACGACCGGGGCGACGAGGTGGCGCCACCAGTCCCGGCTGCGGCGGCGGATCAGGTAGTGCACCACCACGGACACGTGCAGGACCAGGAAGGTGGTCAGGGCGCCGAAGTTGACCAGCGTGGACAGCAGGGTGATGCCGTCCTCGCGGGAGGCGGTGTAGAGACCGAGGACGAGTGAGACGCCGGCGGTCAGCAGGGTGGCGTTCACCGGGACGCGGTGGCGGGGGTGGACCTTGGCGAGGAAGGCGGGCAGCTGGCGGTCGCGCGCCATCGCGTAGAGCAGTCGCGAGGTGGCCGCCTGGGCGACCAGGGAGTTGGCGAAGCCCCAGGCCACCGCGGTCGCGGCGGCGGTGACGGTGGCGAGCCAGCCGCCGGCGGCGACGCGGGCCGCGTCGTAGAAGGCGACGCCGTCCGGGTCGCCGCCGGCGATCAGCGCGCCGGGGTCCGGGACGAGCAGCGAGGCGATCCAGGTCTGCACGATGAACAGCGAGCCGGCCAGCAGCAGCGCGGCGATCATCGACTTGCCGATGGCCTTGGTGGAGTCCTGGTTCTCCTCGGAGAGGGTGGAGATGCCGTCGAAGCCGAGGAAGCTCAGCACCGCGATGGACACCGCGCCGAAGACCAGGCTCCAGGAGAACGTCTGGGAGTTGTAGACCGGGGTGAAGTCGAAGCCGCGGCCCTTGCCGGCGGCCAGCGCGGCCACGCCGAAGCCGATGAAGACCACCAGCACGATCAGCTCGCCGATCAGCATGGCCTTGTTGACCTTCGACGTCATCTCGACGCCCAGGTAGTTGACGGCGGTGTTCAGCAGCACGAAGCCGACCAGCCAGAGCCAGACCGGCACCGCCGGCACCAGCGAGTTCATCGCCACGCCCGCGATCAGGTAGAGCAGGCCGGGGACGAGCACGTAGTCCAGCAGGATCATCCAGCCGGACAGGAAGCCGACCGGCGCCGCGATGCCGCGCCCGGCGTAGGTGTACACGGAGCCGGCCATCGGGAAGGCCCGCGACATCTGCGCGTAGGACAGGGCGGTGAACATCATCGCCACCATGCCCAGTGCGTAGGCGAGGGCGACCATGCCGCCGGAACCCTGGAAGACGCTGCCGAAGATGCCGAAGGGGGCGATCGGCACCATGAAGACCAGGCCGTAGACCAGCAGGTCGGAGAAGCGCAGCGAGCGGCGGAGTTCCTGCTGGTAACCGTAGCTCTCGATGCCGGCGGGGGAGGCGGGTGCTTCGGACATGTGGGGGCTCTCTTCCGTGACGACCCGAGGTGGGGCGACCCGAGGTGGTGGGGAGACCATAGAGCCAGTTATTTTCAAATGGAAGGGTTTCGTGGCAGGTGGCCGACCGTGTCCGAACCGGAACCCGTGCCGGAGCCCCCGCCCGGGACCCGAACCGGAACCCCCGCCCGGAACCCGCCCGCCGTCACGACAGGACGGTGAACCCCAGCCCCTCCGCCCGCCCCAGGTGCACCCCGTCCCGGGCGGGCCCCAGCGGCGCCCGCGCCCAGGCCCGCCGCACCGCCGCGCCGTCCCCGCGCAGCAGCCGCGCCGCGGCCCCCGCCAGCCCGCCGTCCGGAACCAGTTCCCCGCGCGCCGCCAGGGCCGCCAGCAGGTGCAGCCCGTCGTACAGCCCCACCGCGTAGGCGTCCAGCACCGGCGCGTACGGCCCGAACACCGCCCGGTGCTGCTCCGCCAGCCGCACCCGCCGCTCCTCCGGCAGCGACGCGAACGACGGCATCGCGGCGTACAGCGTGCCGGTGCCGTCCCCGCCGTACGCGAGCAGGCTGTTCTCCTCCAGCGCGCCGGACAGCCGCACCAGCCGGCGGTCCAGACCGGTGCGGCGCAGCGCCCGGTTGAACCGCACCAGGTCGGCGCCGATCAGGCTCAGCAGCAGCCCGTCCGCCCGCTCCGTCCGCAACGCGTCCAGCAGCGGCTCCAGGTCCCGCTCCGCCGCACCGAACGGCAGGCACCGCTCCAGCACCACCCGCGCCCCGGCCCGGGCCACCGCCTCGCCGGCCGCCCGGTGCACCGCCTGCGGCCAGATGTAGTCGTTGCCGACCAGTGCCCAGCGGCGCAGCCGGTGCCGCTCGGTGAGCCGTTCGACCATCCCGTCCAGCTGCGCCGCCGGGTCCGCCCCCGTGCAGAACACGCCCGGCAGCCTGCTCCCGCCCTCGTGCGGGGGCGTGAACACGTACGCGGTGCGCCCGCTGGTCACCGCCTCCACGGCCCGGTGGACATCGCTGGAGTGGCAGCCGGCCACCGCGTCCACCGCCCCGGCGTCCAGCAGCAGCGCCACCTCCCGGGCCACCGCCGCCGGCGTGCCGCCGCCGTCCACCAGCACCAGTTCCAGGGGCAGTCCGCGCACGCCGCCGCCCGCGTTCACCTCGTGCGCGGCCAGCAGCGCGCCGTCCAGGGCCGACGGCCCGGTCAGGCCGAGCGGCCCGGACTGCGGCACGACCAGGCACACCCGCAGCGCCGGCGCCTCCCGGGGGAGGTACCGCGCGTCGAGCGGCTCCAGCAGCTTCACATCGGGGCTCATCGCTTGCGAGTATCGTCATGGCAGCCGATCCGGCCAAACGAGGGCCGCGCGACCAGGACCAGCAACCGGGGAAAGAGACACGGCCATGACACCACCCAGCACAGCGGCCGCCCCCGCCGCCGACGCCACCTCCGCCGTCCCGCCCGTCCCCTCCGCCTCCCCCGCCGACCAGCCCCTGCTGATCGAGCTCCTCACCGTCGCCCAGCGCCGTCTCGCCCGCGACCTCGCCGCCCGGCTGGAGGCCGAGGGGTGCACCCTCGACCAGTGGCGGGTGATGCGCGCGCTCACCGACGACGCCGGCCGCTCGATGGGCGACCTCGCCCAGAGCCTGCTCATCCCGCAGGCCAGCCTCAGCCGGCTCGTCGACGCCCTCACCGAGGCCGGCTGGGTCTACCGCCGCCAGGACGAGCAGGACCGCCGCCGGGTGACCGCCCACCTCTCCCGCCTCGGGCGCACCCGCCTCGCCCGCCTCGACGCCCTCGCCGCCGCCCACGACGCCGCCGTCCGCACGGCCTGCGGCAGCGCCGACCCCGGCCCCCTGCTGCGCCACCTCACCGAGGCCTGACGCCGCCGAAGCCTGACGCCGCCGAAGCCCGGTCCCGCCGAAGCCCGGCCCCGCACCGGGGCCCGGCGCGCGCCGGACCGCACCCCGGCACCGGCGCCGGGTGCCCGTGCCCGCCCGCCTGCCGCCCGCCCCGGCCGCCCCCCGTACGGCCGGGTAGTCCCGGGAGTCGGCGCGGTCGTTGTGCAGCATCTGGTCCCAGGAGGAGATCCGCTCCCGGATGCTCCCCGTCGCCCCGTGGTCGAAGACGAGCTGCCGCTCGGAGATCTCCCTGCGCCAGTGGCGGAGTTCGCGGGCCCTGGCCCGGTCCCCGGTACGCCGTCCGGAGTTGCGCCCCCACGCTCCCCGCAGGGCGGGCCAGCAGGCGCGGCGGGTGGTGGTGAGCAGTTTCCAGGTC
>NZ_JBHJRC010000409.1:0-5871 GCF_042261735.1 Kitasatospora sp. NPDC056327
CGCGTGGCCTGCCACGCGGGCCGAGACGACAACGAGGGCCCCCTGCGAAGCGAACGACGGCGGGACGGAGCGGCGTGGGGAACTCGGCGCGCAACGCATCCGGCCGGGAGTGCTGCGCCTTCGCCTCTGCGGCAACGGCGTTCTCGCAAAGGTCCGTTGCTCGCCCGTGAGCTCCTCCCGGAGCATCGGCGTGACGGCCGAACGGCGGGGTCCGCCCTCGGCCCTCGGCCCGGAGGAGCGCTGCGACCGAGAAGCACGGCGGTGCCCCGGCCGTCCTCCACGGGCAGCGCTCGCCAAAGGCGCGGGGCCTGTCCGGCGGGGTGCTGCGGACAGGCCCCGCGGGCGGGCCTTCGGGCCTATTCGGCGGGGGTGCCGCGGAGGAGGAGGGGGAGGTGGAGGCCGCGGGCGAGGGCTTCGAGGGCGTGGGTGGTGCGGCGGTGCTGGTCGGGGGTCATGGCGTGGTGGAGGTGGGCGGGGTGGAGCCAGTGGAGGCCGGTGATGGTGGCCGGGGGGCGGTGGTGGGCGACGGTGGTCTCCTGGGCGGGGGTGAGGTGGCCGCCCCAGTGGACGAAGTTGATGCCTTCGGGGAGGTGGTGGGCGGGGACGTGGTCGGTGGCGAGGACGGTGTGGAGGGGGAGGACGAGGCCGGTTTCGGTCTCGGTGTGGCGGCGGGCGGCGTGGTGGGGGAGTTCGTCGGCCTCGGCGCTGCCGCCGGGGAGGGTGAGGCCGGTGCGGTAGGTGGTGGCGACGAGGAGGACGGCGCCGTCGCGGTTGAGGACGAGGGCCTGGTGGCCGTGGCGGCGGCGGGGCGGGGTGGTGAGGAGGGCGGGGAGCCGGTTGGTCATCGGTTCTTCCTTCGTGGGTGGTTGGACGGGTTGCGGGCGGGGTGGTCGGCCGGGAGCCGGGCGGAGCAGGAGGGCGGGCCGGTGGAGATGCCGGTGGTGGGGATCGGTCCGGCGATGAGGAGTCGGGGTGCGGGCGGGCCGTCGTGGATGGGCCGGCAGGCGAGTGCGGCGGCGGGGGCGCTGAGGGTGGGGGCGCCGAGGGCGGCGATGACGGGCTTGGCCGGGCGGGTCACACCGCGTCGGCGGCGCGGGGCCGGCTGGGGGTCTGGACCTGGACGAAGCGGGGGTTCGGGAGGGCCTGGACGCAGTCCGGCCCGGTGGTCCACTCGCAGCCGCCGGCGATGGGGCGGAGGTGGACGAGTCCGGCGAGGGTGTCCATGTAGACGGCCTCGACCGGCAGCCCGGAGGGGCCACGGTGCGCGAGGTCGCGGACGACCTCGCCGACGGCGGGGGTGTAGACGGGCATGCGGGGGCGACTGGGCATGGGAGCTCCACTGGTTGCACAGGGTCCCGGATCTCTCACGGGGTGTAGCCATAGTGGACTTCCGGACCCTAGGATCGGAAGGCATCCCCACTTGACAGATTTCTCCATGGGATTCAGGGATCGAAGAGGTCTGACCATGCGCGAGACGACACTGGACCCGTCGACATCTCCCCTTGCCGCCTTCGGCGTTCAACTTCGCAGGTCAAGGAGGGCGGCGGGGCTGAGCCAGGTTCAACTCGGGCAGCTCACCAACCTGAGCGACAGCCAGATCTCCAACCTCGAACGAGGGACGCGCAATCCCACACTCGACTGGGTCCGTGCAGCTGACGCGGTCCTGGAGACCGGTGGGACCCTGGAGCTGATGTACTGGAGCCTCAACGGGGCGTCCCTGCTGGAGGGCTTCCCCGAATACGTCGCGCAGGAAGCGAAGGCCGTCGAACTTCGACAGTTCGAACTTGGAGTCGTTCCTGGCCTGTTTCAGACCAGAACCTATGCGGAGACGCTGGCGGCAGCCGATGTACGACGAGGTGTCATCACCGCGGACGAAGCCGAGGGAAGAATCTCCTACCTCCTCACACGCCAACAGCGGCTCAACAGCCGCGACGCTCCCCTTGTCCATGCCGTACTGGATGAGAGCTGCCTTCGTCGCCACGTCGGCGGAACCGCGGTCATGCGTGAACAACTCGAACATCTGGCGGAGTTGGCAGACCGGCCGCGGACTATCATTCAGGTGGCGCCGTTCTCGATGGGCGAGCGCCGCTCCCTCGCTTTGCCTGTGGTCCTGCTGACCATGGCCGATCGCAGCATGCTGGGGTACACCGAATCCCAAGAGCGTGGATTTCTCACCAGGGAATCCCGGACAGTCACCCTGTGGGCCAGGGACTACGAACGGCTCCAGGTGGGATCCAGTTCGGATGTGTCATCCCTCGAAATGATCCGCGCGGCCCGGAAGGACCTCCGACCATGAGCCACATTGCCCTCGTAGACCTGGCCGGCAAGGCCTGGGTGAAGTCCAGCTACAGCCAGAACGGCGGAAACTGCGTAGAGGTCAACTCCGATTTCCCCGGCCTCATGCCCGTCCGTGACTCCAAGGACCCGGCCGGCCCCGCCCTCGTCTTCTCCTCCGACGCCTGGCGGTCCTTCGTCACCGCCGTCCAGGCGGGGGAGTTCGGCACCGTCTGATCCCGACTCCACCGACGGGCCTCGACCGGCTGCCGGTCGAGGCCCGTCGTCACGTCACCTTCCACCCGTGGGCGTACTCGATGTGCACCGTCCCGGGCCTGTTCCTCGGCGTCCAGCCGGCCGAGTGCCCCTCGTGCCGCAAGGTGACGCACTCGTGCATCCCCGGGTACTCCAGCGTCCGGACCGGACCGTCACTCACCAGCGAGTGCACGAGCGACCCCGACCAGCGGAACGCCGTCGCGCTCCCGGTCAGGAACAGCGTCTGCGCCGCGAACCCGAACCGCAGCTCGTCACGCCACTCCTCGAACCCCCGCCGCCGGTAGTCGATCTCCCCGTCCGCCGGGAAGTCCGTCTCCGGGATCTCCACCGTGTGCGGTCTCCCGGCCCCCAACCGCCCCCGCACCGCCTTCCACCGTGACGGCGGGAATCCCAGACCGTGGTGCACCAGCACCAGGTCCAGCACCACCGACGACCTCCGCCACTCCCCCACCCCCTGCGGCCCCCCACGCCCCGCCCTCAGCGGCACGTACACCAGCGACCGCCGCGACCGCGCCGCCAGCCCCCACGCCACCGCGAGACTCCTCGCGGCGTCCAGGTCCACGTACATGTCCAGCGACCAGTCGTGCTCGTACAGCACCGCACGGCCACCCGCCGGTGCCGCCTTCACGACCCGGTACTCCTCCCCACCGTGCCTGACCCGGTGAACCGTGGTTCTCAACCTCACCGGGCAGTCCTATCCCAGGCCAAGGCCCTCTGTCGCCCGGGTTTCCAACCCCCTACCGTGGATCCGGCGCCCACAGAAGGGATTTCGAGGGACCATGCCCGTTGATCTCACCAGCGCCCGGTGGCGGAAGAGCACCCGTTCCAGCAGCAACGGAGGATGCCTGGAAGTGGCCGACGGTCACCCGGACACCGTCCCGGTCCGGGATTCCAAGAACCCCGCCGGGCCCGTCCTCCTCTTCCCCTCCCCCGCCTGGCGCTCCTTCGTCGCCGCCGTGAAGGCCGACGAGTTCGACCTCCTCTGACCTGCGGTTCACACCTCGTCGCCACGCCCGCCGCACCGCACCCCCGCCCCGATCGGCGTTCGCCCCCGGGAGCCGACCGCTCGACCGGTCCCCGCTCCGGATGGCGACCGCCGCCGAACGGGCCCACGGCCCCGTCGGACCCGCCGTGCCGCACTGACCCGAACCGTCCGTTCCTGCTTCGATGGGCGGATGCCCGAGACACCTCCGCCGCTCCTCCCGCCGCCCGCCGAGCTGCTCGGCGTCCGACGCATCCGGCTGGCCGAGACCGCCGCGCCCCGGCTCACCATCGAGGAGCGGCAGGCCCGGGACCGCGCCTGGGACGACATGGTCCGTGACAATCCCGCCTTCTTCGACGGCCCGGTGGTGGCCTGTGCCGGCACCTCGTGGCCCCGCCCCGGTGAACTCCACCTCTCCTGGGCACGTGTGACATACCGTCACTACGCGCTCCGCCGGGTCTCCTTCGCCACCGCCCCCACCGCCTCCCTCTCCGCCGGGGTCCTGCAGCCCACCGACGACGGGCACGTGCTCGTCGGCCGGATGTCCCCGGCGACGGCCTCGCCCGGGCGCTGGCAGTTCCCCGGCGGCGCCGTCGAACCGCCGCCCGACGGTGAGCGCCTGGACGTCGCCGCGCTGCGCCGCAACGCCGCCCGCGAGCTGGCCGAGGAGACCGGCGTGACGGTCGAACCCGCCGAGTTGACGCTCTGGGCCGTCACCCGCGGCCGGTACGGCAGCGTGGGCGTGCTCTTCCTCGCCCCGCCCCGGCCCGAAGCGGTGCTGCGCGAACGCTTCGCCGGCCTCGCCCCGCAGGAGCGGGAGCTGGTCGAGCCGGCCTTCGTCCGCTCCCCCGACGACCTTTCCGCCCTCCCCGGCCCGCACGCCGACTACCTGGCCCCGGTCGTCCGGCGCCTGGCCCGGGAGCGGCGGCACAGCCCGGATTAGGAAGTCGGACCGGCCGACTTCCCGCTCCACCCATCGGCCACCCTCTCCGTCCTCTCCGCCCCCGCCCACTCCGCCCCCGCCCACTCCGCCGGCTCCACCCGCCCCGGCTACCCTGCCCGGGTGGATCACCGACGCGACCTCGACCGCGACCCCACCGAGCCCCCGGCCCCCGCCTGGGCGGAACTGTTCCGGCCGCCGGGCCCCGCTCCGGATCTCGCCCAGGCCTGGCTGGACGGCCTCGGCCTCAACCCGGGCTCGCCGGCGGACGTGCTGGTGGCCCTGCTCGGCACCGGGCACGACGGTCCCTTCTTCCGCCTGGACATCCCGGAGGCCGTCCTCGACGCCGCCGTCGTCAGCCCGTACCAGTACGTCCGGGAACGGGCCGCCGCGTGCGGGCGCCTCTCGCCCGGCCAGTGGCAGCGGCTGCTCACCGCGACGGAGAGCCTGCCGGACCACGCCTCGGCGCGGGCCGGCGCGGCCGGGGCGGCGGAACCTTCGCGCCCGCGCACACCCGGGGCCGTGCCGCCCTCGACCCCCGAGGAGATCGCCGCGCTCGCCGGAGCCGTCCCCGAGATCGACGACACCGACCGGAAGCCGGACCTGTGGTGGGTCACCGCCCTCCACCACGACGCGGCGGCCATGCGGCAGTTGGCCTCCTCGCCGAAGGCCTGGATCCGCCGGAGCGTCGCCCGGGCGCCCCGGCTGCCGGCGGACGTGGCCGACCGCCTCGCCCGTGACGAGTCCCGCGTCGTACGGCTCTTCCTCGGCGAATCCTGCGACGACGCGCCCGCCGGCCTCCTGCTCGCCCTGTGGGAGGCCGGCCACAGCGGCACCCTGTCGTTCCCCGACCGCCCTCGCGGCCACCCCAACTTCCCCCGGGACGGCCTCCTGCGCTTCGCGGACGACCCCCGGCCCCGGCTGCGCCGGCTCGCACTCGACGACCCCGCCGCCACGCCCGCGCTGGTCGAACGGCTCGCCCGGGACCCGGACCCCGGCGTCCGCGCCGACGCCGCCCAGGACCCCCGTCTCTCCCCCGCCACCGCCGCCGCGCTCACCAACGACCCCGACACCTGGGTGAGCCACCACGCCCGGCAGCACCCGGCCCTGCCGCCCGCCGTCCTGGCCGCACTGCTCCGGGACGAGGACGTGGACCTGGCCGAGGTGGCCGCCTACAACCCGGGGATCCCGCCGGCGGTCATGCACCGCATGATCACGACGGCTGGTGCGGTGCTGGAGGCGGAGGGGGATGCGTAGGAAGTCGGCCCCGCCGACTTCCTGCTCCACCCGCACCACCTCGGCCCCCGCCACCCCGGCCCGGGCGCGCACCGGGCGATCCCGGTAGCGGAGGCGGCCCCGGCCGCCCGACGCACAGGAAGTCGGACCGGCCGACTTCCCT
>NZ_JBHJRC010000410.1:0-5799 GCF_042261735.1 Kitasatospora sp. NPDC056327
CCGCGCGCTTCCGCGTGCGGCGGGGGCCCTGCCGTTCGGCCGGTGCCTGTCGGCCGGTGACCTGTCGTCCGTCGGCCGGGGTGCCCGCGCGGACGGGCCCGGTCAGAGCTTGCGCAGCAGCGCCCGGCGGACCTTGTGGTCCGGGCCCTTCTGCAGGACCAGGGTGGCCCGGCCCCGGGTGGGCAGCACGTTCTCCAGCAGGTTGGGCCGGTTGATGGTGCGCCAGACCTGGCGGCCGTACTCCATCGCCTCCTCCTCCGGCACCTCGGTGAAGCGGCGGAAGTAGGAGTTCGGGTCCTGGAAGGCGGTCTGCCGCAGCTTGCGGAACCGGTCCAGGTACCAGCTCTCGATGTCGTCCGTGCGGGCGTCGACGTAGATGGAGAAGTCGAAGTAGTCGGCCACCGCCAGACGGGTGCGGCCGTCCGTGCCGGGCAGGGCCGGCTGGAGCACGTTCAGGCCCTCGACGATCAGGATGTCCGGGCGCTCCACGGTGAGCCGCTCGCCCTGCACGATGTCGTAGACCAGGTGCGAGTAGACCGGTGCGGTGACCCGCTCCTTGCCGGCCTTCACGTCCGCGACGAAGCGCATCAGCGCCCGGCGGTCGTAGGACTCCGGGAACCCCTTGCGGGCCATCAGGCCGCGCCGGCGCAGCTCGGCGTTGGGCAGCAGGAAGCCGTCGGTGGTGACCAGTTCGACCCGGGGGTGCTCCGGCCAGCGGGCCAGCAGCGCCCGCAGCAGGCGGGCGGTGGTGGACTTGCCGACCGCGACCGAGCCGGCCACGCCGATGATGAACGGGGTCCGGGTGCGCTCGGTGTCCGGGGTGTCCAGGAAGGTGCCCAGGGCGCCGCGCAGTTCGTGCGTGGCGTGGATGTAGAGGTTCAGCAGCCGGGACAGCGGCAGGTAGACGTCGCGGACCTCGTCGAGGTCGAGGGCGGTACCGAGGCCGCGCAGCCGTTCCACCTCCTCCGCGGTCAACGGCAGCGGCGTACGCTCGCGCAGCGCGCTCCACTCGGCCCGGCTGAGGTCCACGTAGGGGGACGGGGACGGGCCGGGCGGGGTGTCGCCCCGCGTACACAGTTCGGTCAGCACATGCTCCATTGTGGGCCGTAGCGCCGTTCGGGGTGGTTGTGGTGTCGGTCACGGCCTGTGCGCGAACCGTGCGAATGGGGCGTTCGGAGCGCCCTTATGCTGGCACGCATGTGCGGAATTGTTGGATACGTGGGCTCTCAGCCCGCCCTTGACGTAGTAATCGCAGGCCTGCAGCGACTGGAGTACCGGGGTTACGACTCCGCCGGTGTCGCGGTGCAGGTGCAGGGCTCCGACGGGCAGTGGAGCCTCGCCACCGACAAGCGGGCGGGCAAGCTCGCGAACCTGGAGAAGTCGCTCGCCGAGACCCCTCTTCCCGGCGGCACCACCGGCATCGGCCACACCCGCTGGGCCACCCACGGCGGACCGACCGACGCCAACGCCCACCCTCATCTGGACGACGCCGCGCGGGTCGCGGTCGTCCACAACGGCATCATCGAGAACTTCGCCCAGCTCCGTGCCGAGCTGGCCGAGCGCGGTCACACGCTGCGCTCGGAGACCGACACCGAGGTCGTCGCGCACCTGCTCGGCGAGGTGTACGACGGCGACCTGGCCGAGGCCATGCGAGTGGTCTGCCGCCGGCTGGACGGCGCGTTCACCCTGGTCGCGTCGCACGCCGACGCTCCGGACGTGGTGGTCGGCGCCCGCCGCAACTCGCCGCTGGTGGTCGGGCGCGGCGAGGGCGAGAACTTCCTCGCCTCCGACGTGGCCGCGTTCATCGCGCACACCCGTGAGGCGATCGAGCTGGGCCAGGACCAGGTCGTCGAGCTGCGCCGGGACGCGGTGACCGTCACCAACTTCGACGGCACCCCCGCCGACGTGCGCGAGTACCACGTCGACTGGGACGCCTCGGCCGCCGAGAAGGGCGGCTACGACTACTTCATGCTCAAGGAGATCGCCGAGCAGCCGAAGGCCGTCGCCGACACCCTGCTCGGCCGGATCGGCACCGACGGCCGTCTCACCCTCGACGAGCTGCGGATGTCCGACACCGACCTGCGCTCGGTCGACAAGGTCGTCATCGTCGCCTGCGGCACCGCGTTCCACGCGGGCATGATCGCCAAGTACGCGATCGAGCACTGGACCCGGATCCCGTGCGAGGTGGAGGTCGCCTCCGAGTTCCGCTACCGGGACCCGATCATGGGGCCGGGCACGCTGGTGATCGCCATCTCGCAGTCCGGCGAGACCATGGACACCCTGATGGCGCTGCGGCACGCGCGCGAGCAGGGCGCCAAGGTGCTGGCGATCTGCAACACCAACGGCTCGACGATCCCGCGCGAGTCGGACGCGGTGCTGTACACCCACGCCGGGCCGGAGGTGGCCGTCGCCTCCACCAAGGCGTTCCTCACCCAGCTGGTCGCCTGCTACCTGGTGGCGCTGTACCTGGGCCAGGTGCGCGGCACCAAGTGGGGCGACGAGATCCTCGCCGTCATCAAGGAGCTCGGCGACGCGCCCCGGCAGGTCGAGCAGGTGCTGCAGACCATGGAGCCGGTGCGCGAGCTGGCCCGCTCCCTGGCGGACGCGCGCTCGGTGCTGTTCCTCGGGCGGCACGTCGGCTTCCCGGTGGCCCTGGAGGGCGCGCTCAAGCTCAAGGAGCTCGCCTACATGCACGCCGAGGGCTTCGCCGCGGGCGAGCTGAAGCACGGGCCGATCGCGCTGATCGAGGAGGGGCTGCCGGTGGTCGTCGTCGTGCCGTCGCCGCGCGGGCGGTCGATCCTGCACGACAAGATCGTCTCCAACATCCAGGAGATCCGGGCCCGCGGTGCGCGGACCATCGTGATCGCGGAGGAGGGCGACGAGGCGGTCGTCCCGTACGCCGACCACCTGATCCGCATCCCGGTCACGCCGACGCTGCTGCAGCCGCTGGTGTCCACCGTGCCGCTGCAGGTCTTCGCCTGCGAGCTGGCCACGGCCAAGGGGCACGAGGTCGACCAGCCGCGCAACCTGGCGAAGTCGGTCACGGTCGAGTAGCCGGCCGCTCGTTCGCCCGCCCGACCGCCCGTGTACGGCGTCCCCGCGGTGGCCGCGCCCCGCCGCGGGGGCGCCGCGGGGCGCCGCTTCCCGGCGGGCGTGAACGGGGGTGGTGCACGGCGTGATCGCCCTGCTGGCTGTGGACCCGGCGGACCGGGCAGGCCGTGCCGTACGGGCACGGGGCCCCGGGGGTTCGTCGGCCGGGGTGGTGCACGGTGTGACCGTGCGCCTCGGCGCGGGCCCGGCGGACCGGGCAGGCAGTGCCCTCCGGACACCATGCCCCGGGTTCGTCCGTCGAGGGGGCTCCGGGAGGTTCTCCCTGGGCCGGACGCGAGTGGAGGAGCCCGCCCTCGGCGGCGCCTCCGCTGATCCGTGCCGAGCCGTCCGCAGAGCGGGCGGGCAGGCGGGTCGTAACTCTCGGCCGGCCGCGCTCCGCACTCCCGGCGCCCGCGGAGCGGCGGCGCGGGATCCGTGAGGGTTCCTTGTGCCGGAAGGAGCCCGCTCCCGGTCGAGCGCCGGTCCACGGTTCGTCCTCCTCTCCGTGGCCCGTGTCGCGCCGTGCACCGGGCGGGTTTCCACTGTCGGTCGGCCGCGCGCCGCAGGCCCGGTGCGGGCGGGGCGGTGGCTTGGGATCCCGGAGCGTTGCCTGCGCCGGAAGGAGCCCGCTCCCGGCGGAGCCGGTTTCACGGCTCGTGCTCCTCTCCGTGGCCCTGCGTCGCGCCCTGCACCGGGCGGGCAGGCGGATGGGCACTGTCACCCGGCCGCGCGCCGCAGGCCCGGTGCCCGCGGAGCGGCGGCGCGGGCTAGCGTCGGCGGTAGCCGACTGCTGAAGGAGTCTCCGCATGCGTCACGCCCATCGCGTCGAAGTCGTCCGGGCCGCCGAGGCCGCGCTGATGGCACGGCTCCCGGAGGGCACGCTGATGCAGCGCGCCGCCACCGGGCTCGCCGTGACCTGCGCCCGGCTGCTCACCCGTCGGCGCGGCCGGGTGTATGGCAGCCGGGTGGTGGTGCTGGCGGGCAGCGGGGACAACGGGGGTGACGCCCTGTACGCCGGTGCGGCGCTGGCCCGGCGCGGGGCCCGGGTGACCGCGGTGCTGCTCGCCCCCTCCCGTGCGCACCCCGGGGGGCTCGCCGCACTGCGGGCGGCGCACGGACGGGTGGTGCTGGACCAGGAAGTCGGCCTGGCCGACTTCTCGCGCGCGGACCTGGTGCTGGACGGCATCGTCGGCATCGGGGGACGGGGCGGACTCCGGGCGCAGGCCCAGCCGTACGCGCGTGCCGCACGCCGCGGGGTGGTGGTGGCCGTCGACGTGCCCAGCGGGGTGGACGCCGACACCGGCGAGGTCGCGGGCGTGGCACTGCGGGCGGACGTGACGGTGTGCTTCGGCACGTACAAGCCCGGGTTGCTGATCGACCCCGGTGCCTCGTACGCCGGGGCGGTGCAGCTGGTGGGGATCGGCCTGGAGCTGCCGCCGGCCGAGGTGGCGGCGCCGCAGCACGCGGACGTGGCCGCGCTGCTGCCGTTGCCGGGGGCGGAGAGCGACAAGTACCGGCGCGGGGTGGTCGGGGTGGCGGCCGGGTCGGCGCGCTACCCGGGGGCGGCACTGCTGGCGGTCGCCGGGGCGCTGCGCGGCGGTGCGGGCGCCGTGCGCTACGTGGGGACGGCGGCGGAGGAGGTGGTGCGGCGGTTCCCGGAGGCACTGGTCACCGAGGGCGGGCCGGCCGGGGCGGGGCGGGTGCAGGCGTGGGTGGTCGGACCCGGCGGCGGCGAGGGCGCCGGGCGGGCGCTCACGGAGGCGCTGGCCGCGGACGTGCCGGTGCTGGTCGACGCGGACGGGCTGACCGAGCTGGCCCGGCTCGGGCCGGGCGCGCTCGCGGGGCGGACGGCGCCGACGCTGCTCACCCCGCACACGGGGGAGGCGGCGCGGCTGCTCGCCGGCGCGGGGGACAGGGGCGGTGACGGGGACGCGGACGGGGCCGGTTCGTCGGGGGCCCGGCCGCCGGCCGCGGACGAGCTGGCGGCCACCCGGCTGGCCACCGCCCGGCGGCTCGCGGCGGCGTACCGGGCGACGGTGCTGCTGAAGGGCTCGACCACGGTGGTCGCCGACCCGGGCGGCGCGGTGCGGGTGAACCCGACCGGCACCTCGTGGCTGGCCACGGCCGGCAGCGGCGACGTACTGGCCGGCCTGGCCGGCTCGCTGCTCGCCGCGGGCCTCTCCCCGCTGGACGCCGCCTCGGTGGCCGCCTACCTCCACGGCCTCGCCGCCCGCCGCACCGCCGCCACCCCCGGAGCCCCCGTCACCGCCCTGGAAGTGGCAGCGGCCCTCCCCGCCGCCTGGAACGACGTCCGCTCGGCCTCGCCGGGCCAGGCGTCGTAGGCGGCAGTGGAATATACCGATCGGTCTACATAGTCCTCTGTGCAGGAAGTCGGCCAGGCCGACTTCCTGCACAGGCAGTGTGTCCCCGCGCCCCGAATCTGTAGACCGGTCTGCCTATTTCTGCTCCCGCTGCTCCGTGGCGGCCCTGCTGCCGGTGCTGCTCGTACCGCCGGTGCTGCGCCGGCGGCGCTCGGGGATGGCTTCGGCGGCGCACCCGGAGCAGGAAGTCGGCGGAGCCGACTTCCTGTGCGCTCGGGAGAGTCGGCGGGGGCACGCAATCTGTAGACCGGTCTGCATATTTTCCCCGGGGAATCTGGGGTGCGGGTGCGGCGGATGGGGCTTTCGTGCGCAGGAAGTCGGCCAGGCC
>NZ_JBHJRC010000411.1:0-5786 GCF_042261735.1 Kitasatospora sp. NPDC056327
CCCCACCCTCCGACCCAACCACCCCGAAACCCTCACCCTCCACACCGCCACCGCCACCGCCCACACCACCGGCCACACCACCACCTGGCCCACCCACGGCCACACCATCACCCTCCCCACCTACCCCTTCCAACGCACCCGCCACTGGCTCGACCTGCCCGAGACCGTCGGCGATGCCGCGGACCTGGGCCTGGACGCGGCGGGCCACCCGCTGCTGGGGGCCGCGGTGCTGCTGCCGGAGGACGGCGGAGCGGTGGTGACCGGGCGGCTCTCGCCGCGCACCCGGCCGTGGCTGGCCGACCACTCCGTGGCCGGCACCGCGGTCCTGCCCGGGACGGCGTTCGCCGAACTGGTGCTCAGCGCCGGCGAGGAGGTCGGCTGCGACGTCCTGGAGGAGCTCGAACTCAGGACCGCGCTCGCCCTGCCGGAGCGGGGTTCCGTCCCGCTCCAGGTGACGGTCGGCGCCGCGGACGGCGCGGGACGCCGACCGGTGACCGTCCACACCCGTGGCGAGGACGGCCAGAGCGTGCTGGCGAAGGGCACCCTGGCCCCGTCCGACGGCTCCCGGCCCGCCGGCGCGACCGGCGCGTTCCCGCCCGCCGGCGCAGCCGAGGTGGACCTGGCCGCGCTCTACGAGCGGCTCGGCGCCGCCGGGCTGGACTACGGGCCGGCGTTCCAGGGCCTGCGGGCGGCCTGGCGGCACGGCGAGGAGGTGTACGCGGAGGTGGCGCTGCCCGAGTCGGTGGCGTCCGACGGCTTCGGCCTCCACCCGGCGCTGCTCGACGCGGCGCTGCACCCGATGGCCTTCACCCCGGACACCCCGGAGGGGGAGGTCCGGCTCCCGCTGGCCTGGTCGGACGTCCGGCTGCACGCCGTCGGCGCCCGCTCGGCCCGGGTGCGGCTGACGCCCACCGGGCCGGAGACGATCGCCGTGTCGGTCACGGACGCCCAGGGCGCCCCGCTGGCGGAGGTCGGCGAGCTGCGGGTTCGGGCCGCCCGGCCGGAGCAGCTGGTGGCGCGCGGTCGGGAGAGCCTGTACGAGCTCCACTGGCCCGCCCTGGAGCCGGCCGCCGGCGCCGGGGCCCCGCCGGTCACCGCACCGGCCGCCGACGCCGCCGCGCTGGCCGCCGTCCCCGCCGGCACCGAGGCCGTGCTGGCCCGGGTGCCCACCGCCGGCGAAGGGGACGGCGACGTGCCCGGCCGGGTGCGCGCGGTGCTGGAGTGGGCGCTGGAGCTGGCGCGTGCCTGGCAGGCCGAGGACCGGTTCGCCGACGCCCGGCTGGTGTTCGTCACCGAGGGCGGCACCGGCGACCGGCCCGCGGACCTCGCCCACGCCGCGGTGTGGGGTCTGGTGCGCAGCGCCCAGACCGAGAGCCCCGGCCGCTTCGGCCTGGTGGACCTCGACGGCACCGCCGCGTCCGAGGAGCGGCTGCCCGCCGCGCTGGCCGCCTCGGAGCCCCAACTGGCCCTTCACGAGGGAGCCGTGACGGTCCCCCGGCTGGTCCGCGCGGCCCGCCGGAGCGCGGAGCCGCGGGGCGGCCAGGAGGGACGGGACGGGCAGGACGCGCCGGTGTTCGCCCCCGACGCGACCGTGCTGGTGACCGGGGCCACCGGGGTCCTCGGCGCGCTGATCGCCCGGCACCTGGTGGCCGGGCACGGCGTCCGGCGGCTGCTGCTGGTCAGCCGGCGCGGTCCGGCCGCCCCCGGTGCCGACGGCCTGCGCGAGGAACTGCTCGCCCTGGGCGCCCTGGAGGTCACCGTGGCCGCCTGCGACCTGGCCGACCGGGCCGCCACGGCCGCACTGCTGGCCCGGCACCCGGTGACGGGCGTGGTGCACTCGGCCGGGGTGCTGGACGACGCCACGATCGCCTCGCTGACGCCGGAGCGGCTGCACCGGGTGCTGGCCGCGAAGGTGGACGCCGCCTGGAACCTGCACGAACTGGCCGGTGACGCCTCGGTGTTCGCCCTGTTCTCCTCGGTCTCCGGCCTGGTCGGCGGCGCCGGGCAGGCCAACTACGCGGCGGCCAACGCCTTCCTGGACGCCCTCGCCGCGCACCGGCACGGGCTGGGACGGCCGGCCGTGAGCTACGCGTGGGGCCTGTGGGAGCAGGACGGCGCGGGCATGGCCGACACGCTCGGCCGTGCCGACCTGGCGCGGATGGCGCGGATCGGCATCCTGCCGATCCCGGCCGCGCTGGGCCTGGAGCTCTTCGACGCGGGGCTGCGCTCCGGGCGGGCCGCGATCGCCCCGGTCCGGCTGGACCTGTCGGCGCTGCGCGACCCGTCGCCCGTCCTGCGCGGCCTGGTGCGCGTCCCGGCCCGCCGGGCCGCCGCCGGGGTCGCGGCCGCACCGGCGGCCGTCGCGGTGGCGGACCGGATCGCGGGGCTCGCCGCCCCCGAGCGGGCCGAGGCCCTGCGGGACCTGGTGCAGGGCTTCGTGGCCGAGGTGCTGGGCCACGGCGACCCGCGGGCGCTGGACGTCGAACGCGGTCTGCTGGATCTGGGCATCGACTCGCTGACGGCGGTGGAGCTGCGCAACCGGCTCGGGGAGACCCTGGGGCACCGGCTGCCGTCCACGGTGGTGTTCGACTATCCGACGATCGCCGGCCTGGCCGGCTACCTGGACGCCGAGGTGCTGCCGGCGCCGAAGTCCGGGCTGGAGGAGCTGGACCGGATCGAGGAGCTGCTGCTGGCCCTGCCGCCGGAGGGCGAGGAGCGGGCCCGGCTGGCGCAGCGGCTGCAGGAGATGCTGACGAGGGCCCGCGGCCCGGTGGACGACACCGCGCAGCTGCTGGAGTCGGCCTCGGACGACGACCTGTTCGACTTCATCGACGGCGAACTCGGCCTGGGCTGAGCCCCCTTCCACCGGCGGCGGACCGCCCGGGAGCCCCCGCGGGGGCTCCCGGGCGGTCCGCCGCCGGTGGAAGGGGGCTCAGCCCAGGCCGAGTTCGCCGTCGATGAAGTCGAACAGGTCGTCGTCCGAGGCCGACTCCAGCAGCTGCGCGGTGTCGTCCACCGGGCCGCGGGCCCTCGTCAGCATCTCCTGCAGCCGCTGCGCCAGCCGGGCCCGCTCCTCGCCCTCCGGCGGCAGGGCCAGCAGCAGCTCCTCGATCCGGTCCAGCTCCTCCAGCCCGGACTTCGGCGCCGGCAGCACCTCGGCGTCCAGGTAGCCGGCCAGGCCGGCGATCGTCGGATAGTCGAACACCACCGTGGACGGCAGCCGGTGCCCCAGGGTCTCCCCGAGCCGGTTGCGCAGCTCCACCGCCGTCAGCGAGTCGATGCCCAGATCCAGCAGACCGCGTTCGACGTCCAGCGCCCGCGGGTCGCCGTGGCCCAGCACCTCGGCCACGAAGCCCTGCACCAGGTCCCGCAGGGCCTCGGCCCGCTCGGGGGCGGCGAGCCCCGCGATCCGGTCCGCCACCGCGACGGCCGCCGGTGCGGCCGCGACCCCGGCGGCGGCCCGGCGGGCCGGGACGCGCACCAGGCCGCGCAGGACGGGCGACGGGTCGCGCAGCGCCGACAGGTCCAGCCGGACCGGGGCGATCGCGGCCCGCCCGGAGCGCAGCCCCGCGTCGAAGAGCTCCAGGCCCAGCGCGGCCGGGATCGGCAGGATGCCGATCCGCGCCATCCGCGCCAGGTCGGCACGGCCGAGCGTGTCGGCCATGCCCGCGCCGTCCTGCTCCCACAGGCCCCACGCGTAGCTCACGGCCGGCCGTCCCAGCCCGTGCCGGTGCGCGGCGAGGGCGTCCAGGAAGGCGTTGGCCGCCGCGTAGTTGGCCTGCCCGGCGCCGCCGACCAGGCCGGAGACCGAGGAGAACAGGGCGAACACCGAGGCGTCACCGGCCAGTTCGTGCAGGTTCCAGGCGGCGTCCACCTTCGCGGCCAGCACCCGGTGCAGCCGCTCCGGCGTCAGCGAGGCGATCGTGGCGTCGTCCAGCACCCCGGCCGAGTGCACCACGCCCGTCACCGGGTGCCGGGCCAGCAGTGCGGCCGTGGCGGCCCGGTCGGCCAGGTCGCAGGCGGCCACGGTGACCTCCAGGGCGCCCAGGGCGAGCAGTTCCTCGCGCAGGCCGTCGGCACCGGGGGCGGCCGGACCGCGCCGGCTGACCAGCAGCAGCCGCCGGACGCCGTGCCCGGCCACCAGGTGCCGGGCGATCAGCGCGCCGAGGACCCCGGTGGCCCCGGTCACCAGCACGGTCGCGTCGGGGGCGAACACCGGCGCGTCCTGCCCGTCCCGTCCCTCCTGGCCGCCCCGCGGCTCCGCGCTCCGGCGGGCCGCGCGGACCAGCCGGGGGACCGTCACGGCTCCCTCGTGAAGGGCCAGTTGGGGCTCCGAGGCGGCCAGCGCGGCGGGCAGCCGCTCCTCGGACGCGGCGGTGCCGTCGAGGTCCACCAGGCCGAAGCGGCCGGGGCTCTCGGTCTGGGCGCTGCGCACCAGACCCCACACCGCGGCGTGGGCGAGGTCCGCGGGCCGGTCGCCGGTGCCGCCCTCGGTGACGAACACCAGCCGGGCGTCGGCGAACCGGTCCTCGGCCTGCCAGGCACGCGCCAGCTCCAGCGCCCACTCCAGCACCGCGCGCACCCGGCCGGGCACGTCGCCGTCCCCTTCGCCGGCGGTGGGCACCCGGGCCAGCACGGCCTCGGTGCCGGCGGGGACGGCGGCCAGCGCGGCGGCGTCGGCGGCCGGTGCGGTGACCGGCGGGGCCCCGGCGCCGGCGGCCGGCTCCAGGGCGGGCCAGTGGAGCTCGTACAGGCTCTCCCGACCGCGCGCCACCAGCTGCTCCGGCCGGGCGGCCCGAACCCGCAGCTCGCCGACCTCCGCCAGCGGGGCGCCCTGGGCGTCCGTGACCGACACGGCGATCGTCTCCGGCCCGGTGGGCGTCAGCCGCACCCGGGCCGAGCGGGCGCCGACGGCGTGCAGCCGGACGTCCGACCAGGCCAGCGGGAGCCGGACCTCCCCCTCCGGGGTGTCCGGGGTGAAGGCCATCGGGTGCAGCGCCGCGTCGAGCAGCGCCGGGTGGAGGCCGAAGCCGTCGGACGCCACCGACTCGGGCAGCGCCACCTCCGCGTACACCTCCTCGCCGTGCCGCCAGGCCGCCCGCAGGCCCTGGAACGCCGGCCCGTAGTCCAGCCCGGCGGCGCCGAGCCGCTCGTAGAGCGCGGCCAGGTCCACCTCGGCTGCGCCGGCGGGCGGGAACGCGCCGGTCGCGCCGGCGGGCCGGGAGCCGTCGGACGGGGCCAGGGTGCCCTTCGCCAGCACGCTCTGGCCGTCCTCGCCACGGGTGTGGACGGTCACCGGTCGGCGTCCCGCGCCGTCCGCGGCGCCGACCGTCACCTGGAGCGGGACGGAACCCCGCTCCGGCAGGGCGAGCGCGGTCCTGAGTTCGAGCTCCTCCAGGACGTCGCAGCCGACCTCCTCGCCGGCGCTGAGCACCAGTTCGGCGAACGCCGTCCCGGGCAGGACCGCGGTGCCGGCCACGGAGTGGTCGGCCAGCCACGGCCGGGTGCGCGGCGAGAGCCGCCCGGTCACCACCGCTCCGCCGTCCTCCGGCAGCAGCACCGCGGCCCCCAGCAGCGGGTGGCCCGCCGCGTCCAGGCCCAGGTCCGCGGCATCGCCGACGGTCTCGGGCAGGTCGAGCCAGTGGCGGGTGCGTTGGAAGGGGTAGGTGGGGAGGGTGATGGTGTGGCCGTGGGTGGGCCAGGTGGTGGTGTGGCCGGTGGTGTGGGCGGTGGCGGTGGCGGTGTGGAGGGTGAGGGTTTCGGGGTGGTTGGGTCGGAGGGTGGGG
>NZ_JBHJRC010000412.1:0-5763 GCF_042261735.1 Kitasatospora sp. NPDC056327
CCTGCACCCCTCCTGCGCAGGAAGTCGGACCGGCCGACTTCCTGCGCAGGAGCCGCTTCCGAGAGCGGGGCACTGTGACGGGAGGACGGGACAGCGACGGGAAATATGTCGGTCGGTCTACTTATTTTTTGAGCTTTCAGGTCTCGCGCAGTTCCCCCAGCGACAAGAGAGTCCGGTCCGCGTGGCCGATCCGACCGCAGCCCGCCGGGACCGTCGGGGAGTCGTCCTGCGGTCGATCGCGGGGCCACACCCGTCCACCCGGGGCCACCTCCGCTCCCCTTCCTCGCCCCACCTGCCCCAGCCGCCGTCCACCCCGGCAGCCTCGCGCCGCCCGCCGAGCTGGACGGCGGGCGGCGGCGGACCCGCCCTGTGCGCAGAAATATGTAGACCGGTCTAGCGATTCAGGCACTCACATCCCCAAATAAGTGGACCGGTCTACATATTCCTGGTTCTCCCACCTCAAATATGTAGACCGATCGGCATATTCAGGCGGAACATGTAGACCGGTCGACATATTTTGCCCCGGCGATGCAGCGGAACCAGCCCGCCCACGATGGCCGGCCAGGGGCGGGGACCAGGGAGTGGGGCCAAGGGGTGGGGCGGGCTCCGTACCGTCGAGTAGGGTCCGACCGCGAGCACGCACACCGGCCCACCCGTCGAGGAGCACCACCATGTCCGACCCCCTGGAGACCACGCGCCCCGAGCCCGAGGAGCTGGCCGCGTTCGAGGGTGCGACCGGGTTCATGCCCGTGGACGAGGGCCTGGCGCTGTACGCCGCCGCCGTGACCGCCGCGCGCCGGACCGGGCTCCCCGTGCTGGAGATCGGCACCTACTGCGGCCGCTCCGCGATCCTGCTGGCCGCCGCCGCCCGGGCGGCCGGCACCGTGGCCCTGACCGTCGACCACCACCGCGGTTCCGAGGAGCAGCAGCCCGGCTGGGAGTACCACGACCCGACCCTGGTCGACCCGGAGGTCGGCCGGATGGACACCCTCCCCCGGTTCCGCCGCACCCTGCACGCGGCCGGCCTGGAGGAGCACGTGGTCGCCCTGGTCGGCCGCTCCCCGCAGATCGCGGCCCTGTGGGGCGGCCGGCTCGCCCTGGTCTTCATCGACGGCGGCCACACCGACGAGCACGCCACCAACGACTACGAGGGCTGGGCGCCGCACCTGGCACCCGAGGGCCTGCTGGTGGTCCACGACGTCTTCCCCGACCCCGCCGACGGCGGCCAGGCCCCCTACCGCGTCTACCTGCGCGCCCTGGCCGAGGGCTTCGAGGAGATCTCGGTGACCGGCTCGCTGCGGGTCCTGCGCCGCGTCACCGGCTGACCCGCCCCCGGGACGGCGGCGGTCCGTGGAACGGTGCCCCGACCGTCCCGTGCCCCGACCGTCCGGTGCCCCGACCGTCCCGTGCCCCGACCGTCCGGTGCCCCGACCGTCCCGTGCCCCGACCGTCCCGTGCCCCGACGGTCCGGTGTCCCCGACGGTCCGACGGCGGCGTCCGAAGGCGTGTCCGGAATCCGCGCACCCGGCCCACAGGCGTCACGGATGCTCTAACGTCGTGCCGGGGCTGTCGGGCGGGGGCGCGAACGGTACGGTGTCCGCGCGGTCGCGGACGCCCGCGACGGCGGCACGGCCGTACGACAAAGCAGAGCATCCGGGCGGAGCGCACCCGGGCAGACCGTGGGGGCCAGCACAGATGACGGACCAGCAGAACACCGCTCCGGCGGTCTGGGACCCGACCGCCAGAGGCGGTGCGGGCGGCTGGGTGCGCGGTCCTCAGCAATCCACCGCCCCGGCCGCGCCGCCGGCCGTCCCCGCTCCGCAGCAGCCCCCGCGGTCCCCGGCCGGGCCCCCCGGTCCGCCCGCCGACGACGCCCCGACGGCCGTCATCCCGCAACCGGTGCCGCCGCGGCCCGCCGCGCCCGGTTCGCTGCCGCCCCGGGACGGCACCCCGCCGCCCGCGGCCCCGACCGCCCCGGCGTTCCCGCAGGCCGCCCCCGCCGGACCGCCGTACGGCGCGCCCCACGGCTCACCGCAGCAGCCCCCGCCGCCCCAGCCGGAGTACGGCCGGCCCTACGGCCAGAACCCGCCCTACGACCCGGCCCCCGCCTACGACCCGGCCCCGTACGACCCGGCCCCGTACGACCGGGTCTCCTACGACCAGGCCTCCTACGACCAGCCCGGCCACAGCCGGCCCGCGTACGGTCAGCCCCCCTACGGCCCACCCGCCCCGCAACAGCAGCAGTACGACTATCCCCAGCACGACTACCCGACCGGCTACGGCCAGCACGACGACGACGAGGACCGGCCCGGCAACAGGCGCGCACCACTGCTGATCGCCTTCGCCCTGCTCTTCGTCCTGGCCCTGGGCGGCGGCATCCTCTGGGCGGTCCGGGACAAGGGCGGCTCGACCGACCAGGCCGGCCCCGCGAGCCCGTCGGCCTCCGTCACCGGCGGCACCGCCGCGTCCGGGAACCCGCCGCCCGCCCCGGCCCCGACCGGTTCCGCCGGCGCGCCGACCCCGGCCGCGTCCGACACCGCCGCGGCGAGCCCGACCCCCAGCGCGTCGGCCACCGCGGGCGGTCCCAACGCGCAGACCCAGGCCAAGGCCCTGGACGAGCTGCTCGGCCAGGGCGAGAACGCCAAGGCCCCGATCGGCAACGCGGTCGCCAAGGTGAACAGCTGCCCGGCCAAGTCCGAGATCGACTCCTCGGCGCAGGTCTTCGACAACGGGGCCAAGCAGCGCGACCAGCTCCTCACCAAGCTCGCCACGCTGAGCGTCACCGACCTGCCCGGCGGCGCGGAGGCCGTCCAGTCGCTGAGGTCCGCCTGGCAGCTCTCCGCCGACATCGACCGGGCGTACGCGGCCTGGGCCCGGACGGTCGCCACCCAGGGCTGCTCGGGTGCCGCCCCGAACACCGCCGACAAGAAGCGTGCCGACGAGCTCAACCCGCAGGCCACCCAGGCGAAGAAGGACTTCGTCGCGAAGTGGAAGACCATCGCCGACCAGTTCGGCCTCACCCCCCGCACCCAGGACCGGATCTGAACCACCCGTGACTCGCACCACCCACCACCACCCGGCCGAGCCGTCCGGACCCACCGGACCCCGTGAGCCGGACACCGCCCCCGGGCCCGCCGGCACCGAGCCCGCCGGCACCGGACCCACCGTGTCCGACGGGTCCACCGAGCCCGCCGCGACCACCGCGACCGGCGGGTCCGCCCCCACCGCCCCCACCGCCCGGCCCCGCACGGCGGAGCGGACCGGACTGCGCGGCCGGTCGGCGCTGCTCCGCACCGTGACGGTGGTCGGCGTCCTGGCCCCGCTCGGGGTGGCCGGCTGGCTGGGCTGGCAGGCCGTCGGCAGCCCCGACCGCGGCACCCGTGACGGGGCCGGGCCCTCCACCGCGCCCACCCGGTCCACCGCGCCCTCCGCCCCCGGTGGCGCGGCCCCCGGCCTTCCCGCCGTCCCCGCCCCCGTTCCCAGCACTCCCCCCGCCCCGACCGGACCCGCCACCGGACCGGCCGCTCCCGGTACGACGGCCCCCGGCACGCCCGCCACCTCCGCGTCCCCCGCACCGGCCCCCGGCTCCAGCGCCCCCACCGCCCCCGGAGCACCCCTCGCCCCCACGGCCACCACCCTGGCCGGCCGCACCGTCCTCCTCGACCCGGGCCACAACACCGGGAACGCCACCCACACCACCGAGATCAACCGCCAGGTCGACATCGGCAACGCCCGCAAGGAGTGCGACGCCACCGGCACCACCACCAACGCCGGCTACACCGAGGCCGAGTACTCGCTCGACGTGGTCCGCCGCACCCGCGCGATCCTCGCCGCCCGGGGCGCCACCGTGGTGCTGGTCCACGACGGCGACCGCCCGTGGGGACCGTGCATCGACGAGCGGGCGAAGGCCGGCAACAGCGTCCACGCCGACGCGGCGGTCTCGGTGCACGGCGACGGCGCTCCGGCGAGCGGCAGCGGCTTCCACGTGATCATGCCCGCGAAGGTGGTCGCCGGCCGGGCGAACACCTCGGCGATCGTCGAACCCTCCCGGCGGCTGGGCCTGCTGCTGCGGGAGAACTTCCGTGCCGCGACGGGCGAGCCGTACGCCGACTACACGGCGAGCGAGGGCCTGGACACCCGCTCGGACCTCGGCGGGCTGAACCTCTCCACCGTGCCCAAGGTGTTCATCGAGTGCGGCAACATGCGCAACGCGGTGGACGCCCGCCGGATGACGGATCCTCAGTGGCGCCAGCAGGCCGCCCAGGGGATCGCCGACGCGCTGACGGCGTTCCTCACCACCGGGCGGTGACCGGGCCGGGCGGCGGTGACCGACGGCCCGGCACCCGGCCCGTCCGTGACCGCGCCGGTCCCCGTATCGGTCCCCTCGCCGGTCACCTCGCCGGTCGGCAAGCCGGTCACCGCGCCCGACACGCCGGTCGCGCCACCACCGCCCGCGCCTCCCGCGTCCGCACCCAGGCCCACCGGCGGCCGGCCGCGCGCCGAACACGGCCGCAGCGCGGGCCCCGTGGGAATCGACGGTACGGTGGACGGCCCGCGTCGGAACCGCGTGGTTTGCAACGACTTCGCCCCATTGCCGAGCCCTGCCGTGCACCCGCGCGGTCGTTGGCCCTAGGCTTCTGGTCCGTTCGGGGTTTTCCGGCCGGTCAGCCGACCGGGCGGGCGGCGGCAGCACGCCGGCCGGACACCGATACGAAAACCGCCGACCACGACACACCAACGAGGGGAACGTTAGTGAATCTGCGCGCTCTCACCAAGGGAGACGCCGCCGTCGCAGGTGCGGCCGTCCTGCTCTTCATCGCCTCCTTCCTGCCGTACTGGACCGTCGACTGCAAGAGCAAGTACTGCGGCGACACCTCGACGAACGCCTGGGACAGCGTCCTGTTCCCCGTCCTGCCCTCGGTCTTCCTGCTCGGCATCCTCGCCGCCGCCCTGATCCTGGTCCAGCGGTTCCAGGGCCAGGCCGCCGCGAACCGTCAGATCCTCGGCCTACGCCTGGACCAGTGGGGCATCGCCTTCTCGGTGGCCGCGCTCTGGGCGGCGCTGTGGTCGCTCGGCGGCGGCCTGGAGGGCATCGACCACGGTTTCGGCGCCTGGCTCGCCGTGATCGCGCTGATCGTGCTGGCCGGCGGCGCCGCCGGCGGCCAGCTGCTCCCGGTCCTCAAGACCCCGCTGGTCACCGACCGTCCGGCCGCCCCGGCCGCCTTCCCGGCCGGCGGTTACCCCGCCCCGGGCCAGCAGGGCCAGCCCGGCCACTACGGCTACCCGGCCCCGGGCCAGGACCCGAACCAGGCGCAGCCGGCGTACGGCGGCCAGCCCGGCGGCTACGGCTACCCGTCGCCGCAGGCCGGCCAGCAGGCCCAGCCGATCCCCGGCCAGCCGCAGGACCTCGCCGCCCAGCACGCGGCCGCCCAGGCCGCCGAGGCCGAGGCCGCCCGTCAGGCCTCCGCCCAGCAGGCCGCGCAGCCGCAGCAGGCCCCGGCGGCGGACTTCGCGCCGTTCTGGTTCGCCGTCCCGGCCCCGCGCCAGCTGGCCCCGAAGGAGAACCCGGCCGGTGCCCCGGTCGGCGAGCTCGTCCCCGGCACCTGGTACCTGGCGGTCGAGCAGCGCGGCGCCGCGCTGGTCGCCCAGCTGCAGGACGGCACCCAGGGCGTGCTGTCCGACACCTCGGGCATCCAGCGCGGCTGACCGCCGCCCGCCCGACCCCGTACGGCGAAGGGGCGGGACCGGAGATCTCTCCGGTCC
>NZ_JBHJRC010000413.1:0-5763 GCF_042261735.1 Kitasatospora sp. NPDC056327
GGCCGGGGCGGTGCGCCCCGGCCGCCCGGCGGGCTCAGCGGAGGTCGGCCACCAACCGGAACCGTTCCAGGACGACCCGGGTGGTGTCGTCCACCGTGAAGCCGGGGTCGCCGAGCGCCGCGCGCAGCTGCTCGCCGTGCCAGAAGCGCTCGTGCCCGGCCCGCCACTCGGCGACCGTCGTGTACCCCTCGCCCTCGTCCATCGCGTGCCGGAGGTCGAC
This sequence comes from Kitasatospora sp. NPDC056327, assembly GCF_042261735.1. NCBI lineage: Bacteria > Bacillati > Actinomycetota > Actinomycetes > Kitasatosporales > Streptomycetaceae > Kitasatospora > Kitasatospora sp. NPDC056327. The sequence goes on from NZ_JBHJRC010000413.1 coordinate 221, forward strand.
CTCGCCGAGCGGGACGACCCGGACGTCCGTGACCTCGGTCACCGCGACGATCCGCCCGTCGGAGTCGACCACGGCGCCGCGCGTCCCGGCCCTCGGCAGCGGGGCGCCCTCGGCCTCGTACTCGGCCGACAGCCCGGTGGTGCTGGTCTTGGCGCCGGACAGCACCGCGCCGACCAGCCGGTCCCGCAGCGGGCCGGGGAAGGCGAACTCCTCCACCGGCAGAGCGGTCACCCGGGGGTCGTCCGGACCGGTGTAGGGCTGCTCGGGCACGGGACCTCCTGGGACGCGGTGTGCGGATGCGGTCCGGGCGCGGTGCGGGTGCGGGCGCGGTGCGGGACCGTGCGCAGGCTATCCGGCCGGGAGGTGCGCGGGCTCCCGGTTTTCCGCCCGCCCGGCGGTCCGCCGCCCCCGACGCCCATGTCCGATTCCCGCCAGTCGACGTCCGCCGGGTGCCGCAGACTGGACAGCGTGATCGACGACGACATCCGGTACCGCGCCGTGGACAGCCGGGACGCCCGCTTCGACGGCGTCTTCTTCACGGCCGTCACCTCGACGGGCATCTACTGTCGGCCGAGCTGCCCGGCCGTGACCCCGAAGCGCGTCAACTGCACCTTCTACCCCAGCGCCGCCGCCGCGCAGAGCGCCGGGTTCCGGGCCTGCCGCCGCTGCCGCCCCGACTCCGTCCCCGGCTCGCCCGAGTGGAACCACCGCGCCGACCTGGTCGGCCGGGCCATGCGGCTGATCGGCGACGGCGTCGTGGACCGCGAGGGCGTGGCCGGCCTGGCCGGCCGCCTCGGCTACAGCTCCCGCCAGCTGCAGCGCCAGCTCACCGCCGAACTCGGCGCGGGCCCGATCGCGCTCGCCCGGGCCCGCCGTGCCCAGACCGCCCGGCTGCTGCTCCAGACGACCGAGCTGCCCGTCACCGACATCGCGTTCGCGGCCGGCTTCGCCTCCGTCCGGCAGTTCAACGACACCGTCCGCGAGGTGTACGACCGCACCCCCAGCGGTCTGCGCGCCGAGGTCGCGTCCGGCCGCCGCACCGCCACCCCGGCAGGCGGCCTCGCCCTGCGGCTCGCCTACCGGGGCGCCCTGGACAGCGGGCACCTGATCGACTTCCTCGCCCTGCGCGCCGTCCCCGGCGTGGAGGAGGTCGTCCCCGGCACGCGTCCCGGCGTGCGCACCTACCGCCGCACCCTCGCGCTCCCGTACGGCCACGGCATCGCCGAGGTCGACGGCCTCGCCGCCGGGGAGCCCGCCACCCGCGGCTGGCTCGACTGCCGGCTCCTGCTCACCGACCTGCGCGACCTGCCGACCGCCGTCCAGCGCCTGCGGGTGCTGTTCGACCTGGACGCCGACCCGCTCGCGGTCGACGAGCAGCTCGGCGCCGACCCGCTGCTCGGCCCGCTGGTCCGGGCGCGCCCCGGACTGCGCTCGCCGGGCCACGTGGACCCGCACGAGCTGGCGGTGCGCGCCGTGCTCGGGCAGCAGATCACCGTCGGGGCGGCCCGGACCCTGGCCGGCCGGCTCGCCGAGAAGTACGGCACGCCGCTGCCCGAACCCAGTGGCGGACTGCGGCTGCTCTTCCCGGCCTCCGCCGCGCTGGCGACCGCCGACCCCGAGGACTTCGCGATGCCGGCCGCCCGGCGCCGCGCCCTCACCGGCCTGTGCGCCGCGCTCGCCGAGGGCGCCGTCCGGCTCGACGGCGGCGTCGACCGGGAGGAGGCCGCGGCCGGGCTGCTCGCCCTGCCCGGCATCGGCCCGTGGACCGTCGGCTACCTGCGGATGCGCGCCCTCGCCGACCCCGACGTCTTCCTCCCGAGCGACATCGGCGTCAAGCACGGACTGCTCCGGCTCGGCGCCGCCGGGGACCCGAAGTCCGCCGCCCGCGCGGCCGGGCCCTGGGCCCCCTGGCGCTCCTACGCCGTCCACCGCCTCTGGGCGGGCCCGGCCGTCGCCCCCGGGGCGGGGAGCGACAGGACCCCGGGCGCCGGGAGCACACGAAGCACCGACGGCGCCGGGAGCGCCGACCGCAGCACGAGCACCATCGGAACGGAGAACACCCCAGCATGAGCACCACCGTCCACACCTTCATGGAGAGCCCGCTCGGCCGGCTGCTGCTCAGCGGCGTCCTGCCCGGGGACGGCGGCCCGGCGGGCCTGGCCACCGTCACCGCCCCGGGCCAGAAGTACGCGCTCGCCGAGCCCGCCGACGACTGGGTGTACGACCCGGAGGCGCTCGCGGTGCCGGTCGCCCAGCTCACCGAGTACTTCGCGGGCGAGCGCACCGCCTTCGACCTTCCGCTGGCACCGGTGGGCACCGAGTTCCGCCGGCGGATCTGGGCCGCCCTCGACGAGATCCCGTACGGCGGGACCGTCACCTACGGACAGCTCGCCGACCTGGCCGGCGAGTCCCCGCGCGCGGTCCGCGCGGTGGGCGGGGCGGTCGGCGCCAATCCGCTGCTGATCGTCCGCCCCTGCCACCGCGTCCTCGGCGCCAACGGCGCACTGACGGGCTTCGCCGCCGGCGTGGACCGCAAGCGCTGGCTGCTGGACCTGGAGGGCGGCACCTCGCTGTTCTGAGCGGGGCGGCCGCCCGGGCGGGCGGTGCCCCGGCCTGCCCGGCGGGCCTTCCCGGGCCGTCCTGGCCGGTGCCTCAGCCGGCCGGGACCGCCCGCAGATCCACCCGCCAGTCGTTGCTGCGCATCGTGCGGCCGGGCGGGAACTCGAAGTCGGTCTCCCCGAGGAGGGTGAACCCGGCCCGCCGGCAGACGGCGTTGGAGGCCGGGTTCCCGACCGACGGGAAGGCGTGCAGGTACCGGTGCCGGGCGGTGCGGGCGGCGGCCGCCACGGCGGCCCGCGCCGCGGCCGGGGCGATCCCGCGCCCCTGGTGGGGCGGCAGCACGTTCCAGCCCATCTCGTGGACCGTGCCGCCCTGCCAGGGGCGTTCGGCGTAGCCGACCGTGCCGACCGCGACCCCTTCCGGCTCCAGCACGACGCGGTACATGCAGCCGGTCCCGGAGGGGACGAGGTCCAGGTACCGCCGGTGCCGGACGAGGGTCCGCTCCTCGCTCTCCGGGCCGCCCGTGTGCCCGCGCATCTTCGGGGTGTTGACCAGGCGCAGCAGGGCGAGGTCGGCGTCGGTCCAGGGTTCGAGACGCAGCAGCGCGGGGTCCATGGCGGGACGGTAGCCGGACCGCGGCCGACGCGGTACCGGATTTTCCCGCTGCCCGCTGCCCGCTGCCCACCGTTCGCCCCGCCGGCCGGCCGCCGGGGGCGGTTCAGCCGCCGGTGGGCTCGGCGAGCGCGCGGGCGAGGTTCTCCAGCGCGGGCAGCGCGTGCATCACGGCGTCGCGGTCGTCGGTGGAGAGGGTGTCGAGGGCGGTGGCGATCCGGCGTTCGTGGGCCCGCTGCCAGTCGTCGAGCTGGCGGCGTCCGGCGGCGGTGAGCGCGATCCGGGCGGTGCGGCGGTCGCCGGGGTCGGGCTGGCGATCGACGAATCCGGCGTCGAGCAGCTTGCCGACCAGGCCGCTGACGGTGTTGGGGGCGAGCCGCTGCCGGGCGGCCAGCTCGCCGACCCGCAGCGGGGCGGCGGCGAGCGTCTGGAGGAGTTCGACCTGCGCCATCGGCAGGGACTCCCACGGGTAGTCGGTCCGGATGCTGCTGCGCAGCGAGCGGCGCAGCCGGGTGACCGCGTCGGTGAGTCGCCGGGCGCGCTCGATCGCCGCCGACTCCACGTCCTGCGGATCGGCGGCGGGTTCGGGAACGGAGGGTGACGACGGCATGGCCGACAGCGTAGCGCCTGGTTCGGAGGGCGCCAGACCGCCTGAGAAGGGGCGGGGACGGACGATGCCGCTCCGTGACGGGCCCGTCGCACGCAGATCAGATCGTAGATAGAACATATCTGTATCCGATATATTTCGCCGTATGAACGCGGCGTCGACCCTCACCACCCGGCTGCTCACCGAGCGCCCCCGTCCGCGCGCCATAGCCGAGCGGCGGTACGCCCACTGGCTCGCCGTCGGCACCGTCTGCCTCGGTGCCTTCCTCGGCCAGCTGACCGCCAGCGTCACCGCGCTCGTCTACCCGGCCCTCCAGCGCCACTTCGACACCGGCTTCGCCGCCGTCGAATGGGTCGCCCTCGCCTATCTGCTGGTCCTGGTCGCCCTGCTGGCCCCGGTCGGCCGGCTGTCCGACCTGCTCGGCCGCAAGACCGTCTACCTCGGCGGGTTCGCCGTCTTCGGCCTCGCCTCGCTCGGCGCCGGGTTCGCGGGCGGACTCGGCACCCTGGTCGCCTGCCGGGCCGTGCAGGCCGTCGGCGGCGCGATGATGCAGGCCAACAGCGTCGCCCTGGTCGCCCGCGGGGTGCCCGGGCACGCGATGCGCCGCGCGCTCGGCATCCAGGCCGCCGCCCAGGGCCTCGGCCTGGCCCTCGGGCCCAGCCTCGGCGGACTGCTGGTGGAGCACGCCTCCTGGCGCTGGGTGTTCTGGATCAACGTGCCGGTCGCCCTGGTGGGCATCGCGGCGGGCTGGTTCCTGCTGCCGCGGACCCGGCCCGACGCCCCGGCTCCGGCCCCCGCCTTCGCCGCCGTCCGCATCCCCGCCCCGGCTGCCGCTCCCGTCCGCATGCCCGCCGCCGTCCCTGCCCCTGCCCCCGTCGCCGGCCCCGCCCCCGTCGCCGGATCCGGGCGGTCCGGTCCGCTGTCCCGGCCGCGCGGCGCCGTCCGCGCCGACCCCGACGGGGGGCGCTTCGACCTGGCGGGACTGCTGCTGCTCGCCGGGGCCACCACCGCGCTGCTGCTCGCGCTCTCCGCCGCCTCCGGCCTGCCGCTGCCCGGCTGGGCGGTCGCCGCCCTGCTGCTCGCCACCGTGGTGTGCGGGCTCGGCCTGGTCCGCCAGGAGCGCCGCGCCACCCGGCCGATCCTCGCCCCCGGCCTGGTCAACACCCCCGGCGTCCGCCCCGGCCTCGCCGTCTCGCTGATCGGCTACCTGCTGCTGTTCTGTCCCCTGGTGCTCGGCCCGGTGCTGCTCGCCGAGGCCGGCCTCCCGGCCGCACGGGCCGGGCTGGTGATCACCGTCCTCCCGGCCGCGTTCGCGGTGGCCGCGACGGCGGGCGGCGCGCTGCTGCCGCGCGGCTGGTCGGACGTCGTCCGCTGCCGTCTCGGCGCGGCACTCGCCGGTGCCGGGCTGCTGGGCTGCCTGCTGCTGCCCGCCGCGGGCGGGTCCGTGCTGCTGCCGATGGTCCCGCTGCTGGTCGCGGGCGCCGGGCTGGGTCTGCTGCTGCCGGCCAACAACGCCCTGGTGATGCGGGCGATACCGGCGGAGTGCTCGGCGGTCGGCGGCGGCATGGTCAACATGGCCCGCAGCCTCGGGACGGCGCTCGGCACCGCGCTGCCGGTGCTCGGTGTCCATCTGGCCGGCCCGGTGGAGGGCGGCCGCGCGGTGCTGCTGGTGCTGGCCGCCGTCGCCGGTCTGGCCGTGCTGCTCACCCGGCCGGTGCGGCGGCGCTGAGCGGGACCGCCGCCGGGAGCAGGGCCGGCCCCGCTC
>NZ_JBHJRC010000414.1:0-5614 GCF_042261735.1 Kitasatospora sp. NPDC056327
CGCATCGATCGATGCGCGCCCCCGTCCACGGGCACGGTCCCGACGCGGCCCGCCCGGGCGGGCGTCGTCCGGCCGGTAGCCGCCCCGTCAGCGTCGCCCGGTCAGCGTGGCTCCGACGCTCGCCGCGACCACGCAGCCGATCCCGGCCAGCTGCGCGGCCCCCAGCAGCTGGCCCAGCACCACCAGGCCGACCAGCGCGCTGACCGCCGGCTCCAGGCTCACCAGCACGCTGAACACCCGTTGCGGCATCCGCCGCAGCGCCGTCATCTCCAGCGCGTACGGGATCACCGGCAGCAGCAGCGACACCCCGGCGACCGCGAGCAGCAGCGTCAGCGGCGAGGCGCCGGGGGCGGTCAGCCCGTCCCAGGCCTGGCCCAGTCCGAACGGCGCCACCGTCAGCGCGCCGACCGTCATCGACACGGCCAGCCCCTGGAAGCCCTGGAACGCCGCGCCGACCTTGTCGGTGAACAGGATGTACGCGGCGTAGCAGGCGGCCGCGCCGAAGGCGTAGAGCAGGCCGACCGGGTCGAGTCCGGAGCCTTCCCCGCCGCCCTCGCCGAGCAGGGTCAGCAGCACCACGCCGCCGGCCGCGAGCAGCGCCCAGAGCAGGTGGGTGGCCCGGCGGGCGAAGACCAGGGCCACCGCGAGCGGGCCGAGGAACTCGATGGTGGCGGCGGTGCCCATCGGCAGCCGGTCGATCGCCCCGGCGAACAGCAGCGTCATCCCGGCCGACGCCACGCCGAGCAGGGCGGCGGCGAGCAGGTCGCGCGGGCGGCGCCCCCGCAGCTTCGGCCTGGTGACGGCCAGCAGGACGACCGCCGCGAAGCTCAGTCGCAGGAACGTGGTGCCGCTGACCCCGAGCGGGCCGAACAGCGGCTTGGAGAACGCGATGCCGGTCTGCACCAGGAACATCGCCACCAGACAGAGCAGCGGCGCCGGGATCCTCTCCGGGCGCCGCAGGAAGTTCGGGGTCCGCCGGCCGGTCGTGCGGCCGGGCCGTGCGTCCGGTGGCCCGTCACCGGGCGCCGCGCCGTCCCGTCGCCCGCCGCCCCGCTCGCCGGTGGGCTCGCCCCGGGTGGCGGGCGGCACGGCAAGCGCCTCGGCGACGGTGGTGACCGTCGACGGGGCAGAGGTTTCGCTGGGATGGGACGTGGGCATGGTTGTGAGTTTGCCGTAAGGAGCCATGGGGCAGCAAGCTCGTTACAGAAATCGGGACGGATGCGGACGGGTGCGTCCGAAAGGGTGAGCTCCGACGGCGCGCCCGGCGCGCTTGCCGCGATCGCCCGACGGGCCGTCAGTATCAAGGCGGGGTGCGCCATCTCCGCCCCGCGGCCCTCGCCGCCGCCTCCCTCGTCCTGCTGCTGGCCGCCGTCGGCCCGGGCGTGAGCACCGGTGGGGCCGCCCCGGTGGCCGCGGCCGCGCCCCGGATCCGCGCGACCGTCCTCCCGGACCGGCTGGGCCCGCCGGTCGCCCGGGCCCGCGACCGCTACGCCGGCGCGGCCTTCGACGCCTGCACCGCGCCCCCGCCGGAGACCCTGCGGGCCTGGCGCGACGCCTCGCCGTACGGGGCGCTCGGCATCTACACCAGCGGCAGCCAGCGCGGCTGCGCCCAGCCGAGGCTCACCGCCGACTGGGTGCGGCAGGCACGGGCGATGGGGTGGCGGTTCCTGCCCGTCCACGTCGGCCTGCAGGCGCCGTGCAGCGAACTGAAGCGCAAACCGAAGCGGATCGACCCGGCGCGGGCCGTGCAGCAGGGGCGCGAGGAGGCGGCCGAGGCGGTCCGGGGTCTGCGGGCGGTCGGGATCGGCCCGGGCAGTCCGGTCTTCCTGGACATCGAGGCCTACCCGATGCGCGATCCGGCCTGCGGCCAGGGCGTCGTCGACTTCACCCTCGGCTGGACGCAGGCCCTGCACCGGGCCGGCTACCGCTCGGGCTTCTACTCCAGCCTCGACTCCGGGGTCGCCGACCTCGCCGCGGCCGCGCGGGCCGGCAGCACCCCGCTGCCCGACGTCCTCTGGTACGCCCGCTGGGACGACCGCGCCGACACCGCCGGCGGCGGGGCGCTCACCCCGGACCTCTGGAGCGGGCACCGGCGCGTCCACCAGTACCGCGGCAACGTCGAGGAGACCTGGGGCGGGGCGACCCTCACCGTCGACCGCAACCAGGTCGACGCGCCACTTGCCGGCTGAGCGGCCCGCCGGCGGTCGGTCCCGCGGACCGGCGGTCACTCCCGCCGGCCCGCGGTCACTCCCGCAGGCCGAGCCCCAGCCAGCCCCGGCCCCGGCAGTGGCGGCAGGTCTCCGGAACGTAGCCGGTGCCGGTGCGGCCGTCCCGCACACCCTTGCGCGGCTCCGTCCGCACCCCGCCCGAACAGCACGGGCACGGCACCCGGAACCCGGCCAGACCCCGATCCACCCGCCGTTCGCCGTGCTCGTCACCCATGCCCCCAGTATCCCGCCCCCCTCCCGGCGTCCGACCGCGCCCCCGTGCCGACCGGCGGCGGTCGCGGGGGCGCCCCGCCGGTCCGGCGTCCGCGGGCCGTCCGGGGAGGCCGTGGCCGGGTCGTGATCGGGGCAACGCGGTCGGGATGCTGACATCGGGGACACGGCGCGGCACAATCGGGCTCGACTGCCCGTATTACCGCCCAGTAGCCGCCGGTCCGACCGCGGCCGGGCCGCCCGGGCAGAGCCGCCGCAGTGCCGCCCAGGTCGAGGAGGACCCGTGTTCAGCACGATGCAGGACGTACCGCTCACCGTTGCCCGAATCCTGGAGCACGGGTCGACCGTCCACGGACGCTCGACCGTCACCACCTGGGACGGCACCGGCCCGGTGGTCCGGACGTACGCCGAGGTCGGGGAGCGGGCGGCCCGGCTGGCGTGGGCGCTGCGGGACGAGCTCGGCGTGACCGAGGACGACCGCGTGGCCACCCTGATGTGGAACAACGCCGAGCACCTGGAGGCCTACCTCGCGGTGCCGGCGATGGGCGCGGTGCTGCACACGCTGAACCTCCGGCTCCCGGCGAACCAGCTGTCGTTCATCGTCGACCACGCCGCCGACCGCGTGATCATCGTCAACGGCACCGTCCTCCCCCTGCTGGCGGCGGTCCTCCCCGGGCTCGCCCCGACGCTGAAGCACATCGTGGTCAGCGGCCCCGGCGACCGGTCGGTGCTGGCCGGGTTCGCCGGCGGCGTGCACGACTACGAGGAGCTGATCGCGGACCGGCCGTCCGCCTACCCCTGGCGCGGCGACATCGACGAACGGCGGGCCGCCGTGCTCTGTTACACCTCGGGCACCACCGGCGACCCGAAGGGCGTGCTCTACAGCCACCGCTCGGTCTACCTGCACTGTCTCCAGGTCAACACCGGCGACAACTTCGGCTTCACCCCGCGCGACACCGCGCTGCCGGTCGTGCCGATGTTCCACGTCAACGCCTGGGGCATCCCGCACGCCGCCTTCATGTCCGGTGCCGGCCTGCTGATGCCCGACCGCTTCCTCCAGCCGCGGCCGATGGCCGAGATGATCGCCGCGGTGAGGCCCACGGTCAGCGCGGCCGTGCCGACGATCTGGAGCGGCCTGCTGGACGAGCTGGACGCCGGCGACTACGACACCTCCAGCCTGCGCATGGTGGTGATCGGCGGCTCGGCCTGCCCGCCGTCGCTGATGAAGGGCTACGAGGAGCGCCACGGCATCCGGGTCGTCCACGCCTGGGGCATGACCGAGACCTCGCCGCTCGGCTCCTTCGCCCAGCCGCCGGGCGGCCTCACCCCGGAGGAGGAGTGGCCGTACCGGGTCACCCAGGGCGTCTTCCCGGCCTCCGTCGAGGCCCGGCTGATCGGCCCGGGCGGCGAGCGGATGCCCCACGACGGCGCCTCCGCCGGCGAGCTGGAGGTACGCGGCCCGTGGATCGCGGGGGCGTACTACGGGGGCGCGGGCCAGGACCCGGAGCGCCCGGACGACAAGTTCTCCGAGGACGGCTGGCTGCGCACCGGCGACGTCGGCACGATCACCGCCGACGGCTACCTGACCCTGACCGACCGGGCCAAGGACGTCATCAAGTCCGGCGGCGAGTGGATCTCCTCGCAGGACCTGGAGAACCACCTGATGGCCCACCCCGAGGTCGCCGAGGCCGCCGTGGTGGCCGTCCCGGACGAGAAGTGGGGCGAGCGGCCGCTGGCCACCGTGGTCCTGCGGCCGGGTGCCACCGCCGGGCTCCGGGAGCTGCGGGCCTTCCTGGCCGGCCGGGTCGCCTCCTGGCAGCTGCCGGAGCGCTGGGCGGTCGTCGAGACGGTGCCGAAGACCTCGGTCGGCAAGTTCGACAAGAAGGTGATCCGGGCCGACTACGCGGCGGAGAGGCTGGACGTCACGCTGGTCGGCAAGGAGTAGCCGGGCACCGGGCGCACACGTCGAGGAGGGCCGGTCACCCCGGGAGGGGGTGGCCGGTCCCCGGCGTGCGCGGTCCTCAGCCGGCCGCGGCGACGCCCGCCTCGCCCATGGCGCCGATCCGCCCGAGCAGGTCGACGATCCGGGACTGCACGTCGTCGCTGGTCGAGCGCTCGGCGAGGAAGAGCACCGTCTCGCCGGTGCGCAGCCGGGGCAGCTCGCGCGGGTCGAGGTCCACCGAGGTGTAGACCACGAGCGGGGTGCGGTGCAGCCGGTCGTTGGCGCGCAGCCAGTCCAGCAGGCCGACCCGGCGGCGGCGGATCTGGAACAGGTCCATCACCACCAGGTTGGGCTGCACGCTGCTGGCCCGGGAGACGGCGTCGTTCTCGTCCACCGCGTGCTCGACGTGCATGCCGCGCCGTTCCAGGCTGCCGATCATCGCGGCGGCGATGTCCGGGTCGCCCTCGACCAGCAGGACGCGCGGGGCGTGGTGCTCGCCGTCGCGCGGGGCGAGGGCGCGCAGCAGGACGGCCGGGTCGGCACCGTACGCGGCGTCCCGGGTGGCCTGGCCGAGGCCGGCGGTGACCAGCACCGGGACCCGGCTGTTCAGCGCCGCGGTGCGCAGCGACTGCAGCGCGGTGCGGGTGATCGGGCCGGTCAGCGGGTCGACGAAGAGGGCGGCGGGGAAGCCGGCGACCTGCGCGTCCACCTCCTCGCGGGAGCGGACGATCACCGGGCGGTAGCCGCGCTCCTGGAGCGCCTGCTTGGTGGCGGGGTCGGGCTCGGGCCAGACCAGCAGCCGGCGCGGGCCGCCGTCGGGGGCCGGGGCGGGCACGGCGTGGTGCTCCCCGGCGCCGTCCGGCGGGGCGATCGGCGCGATGGCCGCGATCGCCTGGGAGGGGACGGGCGTGCCGGGGGCGGCGGGCAGCTCGGCCATCGGGCGCGCCGCGGGCCGGCCCTCGGCACCGGGTGCCGGGGGCACCGGGACGACCGGCGTGACCGCGCCGAGCGGACGCGCCGGGGCCAGCTCGCCCAGGCCGCTGCCGATCGCCCGCGGGCCGTCCTCGTGCTGGTCGCCGCCCTGGGCGCCCGGGGCCGGCTGGGCGCCCGGAAGGGCGGGAAGCGCCGGCACGGCGCCGGTGTCCGGCACCGCCGGGGCGGCCGGCGGCAGCGCGGGCAGCGCGGACCCGTCCGACGGCGCCGCGCCGTCGGAGACGGGGGCACCGCCCTCGCC
>NZ_JBHJRC010000415.1:0-5610 GCF_042261735.1 Kitasatospora sp. NPDC056327
GCCTCGGAGGGCCCCGCCGCCCACCCGGGCGCCGGGGCCCTCCGGTACGTCAGCCCGGCGGCGGGGAGGCCGGGGGAGGCGGCGTCCTCGGCGGAGCGGGCGGGGCGGGCGGAGCCACCGGGCCCGCGTCCGGAGCACGGCCCGCCGCCCGCAGGACCTCCAGACGGTGCCGGTACTCCTCGGTGTCGATCTCCCCGCGCGCGAACCGCTCCGCCAGTACCTGCTCGGCCACCGACGGCACCGCCGGCGACGCCACCGGCCCGCCGGCGGACGGCCCCGCGCCCCACGCGCCCTTCGCCGGCGGTGGCGGAGCCGGCGCCCGCGACTGCCTGACCAGCACCACCGCGACGGCCACCAGCGCCAGCACGACCAGCAACAGCCCCAATGCCATCAGGCCCAGGCCCCAGGCCCCGAACCCATGACCGTAGCCAGGGTGGTCCCAGTCCATGATCACGACCTCCTTCACCACCCCGGGCGGCGGGAGGCGGCCGTGGCGGCCGGGCCGTTCGGGGCGATCGGCGTCTCCCTACCATCGTGCGCCCGCGCCCGTCGGAGCGGCGTGAGCGGCCGGGCGGCGCCGGGGGCGCACGGGAACGGCGCGCAACCCGTGAGAGAGCCGCCGAGCATACGCCGACAGGCGTCCGCCGGACGGGGAAACCACCGGGCCCGGGCCCGCCCGCACCGGGCCGGGTAGCGTTCGCCCCATGAACCACCACCCTCCGGCAGACGACCGCGAGCGCCTCGTCGCGGCCGGGGTGCTGCTTCGCTACCAGGACCCCCGCCCGCACCCTGCTCTGGGCCTGTCCCCCATCGCCTACGTCTCGACGGTGCTCTGGTACGAACTCACCGCGCTCGCCATCGTCCCCGCCGCCGCGGCGGCGACCGCGCACGCGCTGCTCCGGGCCATCGCCGCCGACGCCCTGGACGCCGCGCTGGCCCCGGGCAACGAGACCGCGCCGCGCGACGACCTCTACGTCACGCACCCCGCGTACATCGGCCGGCACCGCCGGGTGGTCTGGTTCCAGCGCTCGGGCCCGCGCGGCCTGATCACCGCGATGTTCCCGCCCGAGCGCTGACCCCGGACAGCGGCCCCGGACAGCGACCCCGGAGCCGGCGGATCCCGGAGCCGCGGCGGCGCGGAACCCCTGGGCAACGGCGCCCCGGAGCCCGCCGTCACCAGGGCCACGGCTCGCCGGGAACGTCCGGCCCGCCGCGCTCGACCCGGAGGCCGTGGCAGATCCATCCGAGCCGGTCCGGCCCGAAGACCGGCGGGCGGGCGTGGTAGGTGCCGTCCGCGACCGAGAGGTTGACGATCAGGTACGCGTGCCACTCGGCGCCGACGCCCCGGCGGTCGGCGTGGATGAGGGTGCCGTCCACGAACCAGTCCACCGAGTGCGCGCCGAAGACGGTCCGCAGGTCGAAGGTGGCGCCGGGGGCTATGCCGGCGTCGGCGCCGTGCCAGTAGCGGTAGCCGCCCCGGACGTGGTTGGAGATCTCCAGCAGGTCCGGGTTGTCGGGGTGGTACTCGAACACGTCGATCTCGTTGCCGCCGTCCCGCCACGTCCAGATCGCCGGCCAGGCGCCCAGTTCGAGGGGCAGGGTGACGCGCGCGTCCAGGACGTCGCCGGCGCGGAGCTGGAAGCCCTCCGGACTGCCCTCGGTGGTGAGAAGGTTGCACGTCCAGAGGTCCCCGCCGTGCCGGCGGGTCGCGGTGAAGAGTCCGCCGGGGCAGTGCGCGCGGCTGAGGAAGTCGAGTTTGTGGTCGCCCCGGTTGGTCGGCCCCATCCGGGGATAGGCGCTGCTGCGCCCCGCGACCCACTGGCTGATCGATGTGAAGTCCGCGTCGAACACGACGGCCACGGCTGCCTCCCCGGCGCCCGGCGTCGCGGCGGCCCGCTACCGCCGCGCACGCTGGGTGAGATACCCGGTACGCAGCGCGATATTCGAAGCGGACGCTCCGGGTCCAGCCGGGCCTCCGGCCGAGCGGAACGGCAACGGGCCGGACGCGCCCGCGCGCAGGATCAGCGAACGGGCGCAGGCGCGTCGCTCCCGCGCGCGCCGCTGTCGAACGCGCTCCCGGATTCGCCACCGGAGCCCGGGCCGGCCGCACCACCCGCGTCGGCCCCGGAGGCCGGGGCGCCGCCGACGGCCGGGGCACCGTCCGTCGCCGCCTCCTCCGGCCCCACGCCGCCGAAGAGGTCGGCGCTGAGCCGGTCGGTCACCGAGACCACCCCGTCCACCGAGCGGCAGAGGTTCAGCACGATCGGGACGAGGTGCGGTTCGGGCACGGTGCCGCTGAGCACCACCCGCCCCTGGTCCACCTCCACGCCGACCTCGGCGGGGCTCACGCCCTCGATCCGGCCGAGCACCTCCTCGACGATCTCCCGGCGGATCACCCGGTCCTCCCGCAGGAAGACGCGCAGCAGGTCGCCCCGGCTGACCATCGCGAACACCCGGCCGTCCTCGTCCAGCACCGGCAGCCGCTTCACGCCGTGCCGGGCCATCAACCGGGCCGCCGCCACCACACTGGTACCGGGAGTGGTGCAGACCGCCGGGCCGGTCATCAGGTCGGCCGCCGTGACGGCGCCGCCCGGTCCGGTCCGCCGGAGGTCCGGCGGCGGCAGGAGGGTGCCCTGGTCCTCCTGGGCGGCCAGGGTGAGCAGCAGGTCCGCCTCCGAGACGAGGCCGATCGGCCGGCCCTCGCCGTCCACCACCGGCACTCCGGTGATGTCGTACTCGGCCAGCAGGGCGACGATCTCCCGGAAGCCGGTCTCGGGAGCGACCCGGACCACGGGACTGGTCATCACTGATTCGACGGTGGCATGCCGCACGCCGGTTCACCTCGTCCGCAGGCGCCGTCCGACCGGGCCCATGTCGTCCGATCGGCTGTACGAGCAGCATCTCCCCCGGCCCGGTGGGACGCCAGGGGCCAAGGGGCTGAATCGACGGGACCAACGGCCCCTCCCACCGAACACGGCCCCTACCCGGGGACCCTCCCCGGGCCCGCGGCCCGGGGCCGGCGGCGCTGCGCCGTTCGGACGACACCGCGGCCGCCCCGACGTGCGGGACCGCTCCGGCACGGAGATCATCCTCGCGACCGGCGAGCACCGCACCCGGCGGGCCTCCCGTCCACCGCTCGCCCCGCCGTCCACGCCCCGGAGCCCCCGTGACCGACCCCACCGACCCCACCCGGCCCACCAGGCCCACCGTCCCCGCTGAGCCCACCGTCCCCGCTGAGCCCACCGAATCCGCCGTCCCCGCTGAGCCCACGACGCCTGCCGATCCCACGACGCCTGCCGATCCCGCGGCCCCTGCCGACCCCGGCGCCCGCACCCGGTCCGCCGACAGGCCCACCGACCCGCCCCCGGCGGGCCCGACGGGCCCGCTGCGCTGCCTGGTCACCGGCGCCACCGGGTACATCGGCGGCCGGCTCGTCCCCGAGCTGCTGGGCGCCGGCCACACCGTGCGCTGCCTGGTCCGCGACCCGGACCGGCTGCGGGACCACCCCTGGCGGGACCGGGTCGAGGCCGCCGCCGGGGACGTCACCCGCCCGGAGAGCCTGGCCGGCGCCTTCGACGGCATCGACGTGGCCTACTACCTGGTGCACGCGCTCGGCACCGGCCCCGGCTTCGAGGCCACCGACCGGGCGGCCGCCCTGGCGTTCGGGCGGGCCGCCGCCCTGGCCGGGGTGCGCCGCATCGTCTACCTCGGCGGGCTCGCCCCCGCCGGGGTCCCGGCGGGCCGGCTCTCCCCGCACCTGCGGTCGCGGGTCGAGGTCGGACGGGTGCTGTGCGACAGCGGTGTGCCGACCGCCGAACTGCGGGCCGCGGTGATCATCGGATCGGGATCGGCGTCCTTCGAGATGCTCCGCCACCTCACCGAGCGCCTGCCGGTGATGGTGACCCCGCGCTGGGTGGAGACCCGGATCCAGCCGATCGCCGTGCGCGACGTGCTGCGCCTGCTGGTCGGGGCCGCCACCCTGCCGGCCGGGGTGAACCGCGCCTTCGACATCGGCGGCCCGGAGGTGCTGACGTACCGGCGGATGATGGAACGCTACGCGGCGGTGGCCGGACTGCCCCGCCGGCTGATCGTGGCCGTGCCCGTCCTCACGCCCCGGCTCTCCAGCCTCTGGGTCGGCCTGGTGACCCCGGTGCCGGGGTCGATCGCCCGGCCGCTGGTGGAGTCGCTGCGCTACGAGGTGGTCCGCGGCGAGCACGACCTCGACCTCTACCTGCCGCCGCCCGCGGGCGGCGGCATCGGCTTCGACGCGGCCGTGGCGCTCGCACTGCGGCGGATCCGGGACGCGGACGTCGCGACCCGCTGGTCCTCGGCCTCCGTCCCCGGCGCCCCGAGCGACCCGCTCGCCACCGACCCGGAGTGGGCCGGCGGCAGCCTCTACCAGGACGTCCGCGAGCTGCGGGTGGACGCCGATCCGGCGGCGCTGTGGCGGGTGGTGGAGGGGATCGGCGGCGAGAACGGCTGGTACTCCTTCCCGCTCGGCTGGGCGGTGCGCGGCTGGGTCGACCGGCTGGTCGGCGGGGTGGGGCTGCGCCGCGGGCGCCGGGACCCGGCGCGGCTGCGGGTCGGCGAGTCGCTCGACTTCTGGCGGGTGGAGGAGATCCGGCCGGGGCGGCTGCTGCGGCTGCGCGCCGAGATGCGGCTGCCCGGTCCGGCCTGGCTGGAGCTCTCGGTCGCCCCGGACGGCGCGGGCGGGAGCCGGTACCGGCAGCGGGCGCTGTTCCATCCGCGCGGGCTGGCGGGGCACGCCTACTGGTGGGCGGTGGCGCCGTTCCACGCCGCCGTGTTCGGCGGGATGGCCCGGCGGATCACCGAGGAGGCCGCCCGGGAGCCCCGGAGCGGCCCCGACCGGCCGGGGTGACACGGCGGGGCCCGCCCGGCGGAGGCCGGACCACCGGCTCCGAACGGCGCCACCGGCACCGGCCCGGTCAGCGCGAGTGCCGCAGGTCCTCCAGCTCACCGGTGATCCGGCCGAGGAACCGGGCCACGGCGTCCAGCTCCGCCGCGGTGAACCCGGCCCGCACCGCCTCCGTCCGGCGCGCCACCGGCGCGAACCACTCGGCCGCCATCCGCCCGGCCCCCGGGAGGTAGTGCACCAGCACCAGGCGCCGGTCCGCCGCGTCCCTGGTCCGTCGGACGTGCCCGGCCCGCTCCAGTCGGTCCAGCACCGCCGTGACCGCGCCCGAGGAGAGCCCCAGCTCCTCCCCCAGCCGCCCGGGGGTGATCCCTCCGGCCGACGGCCCGTCGTGGCCGGCACCGCCGGGCACCGCCCGCATGATCGCGAGCAGCGCCTGGACGTCGGTGGTGTGCAGCCCGCTGGCGGCGGCGAAGCCGTGGCCGAGCAGGTTCATCTCGGAGGCGAGGTCCTGGAGCAACCGCCCGAGCACCGGCCCGTCGACGGACCCCCGCCGACCGTCCCGCTCCTCCGGTTCCCCCGGCTCCTCCAGTTCCTCCAGCTCCGACAAGGCGTGTTCTCCGGTCACGTACGGCGTCGATCCAACCCGTTCAGCCTAACGGTGACTCCGCCCCTCTCCTGCCGCCGCGCTCCTGCGGCGGCCCCCGGGAGCCGGTCGCCGGCCGGACCCGCGGGTC
>NZ_JBHJRC010000416.1:0-5573 GCF_042261735.1 Kitasatospora sp. NPDC056327
CGCCCGCCCCGTTCCGCGGACGGCGCTGCGCCGGGCGCAGTCCTGTCGGCCCCGTGTCCTGGAGAGCAGCGCCCGATGCCCGTACCCGACGTGACCGTGGTGATCGCGGTCTACAACACCATGCCGTACCTGACCGCCTGCCTGGACTCCCTGGTCCGGCAGACCATCGGGCACGGGCGCATGGAGGTGGTCGCGGTCGACGACGGCTCGACGGACGGCGGCGGCGAGCTGCTCGACGCCTTCGCGGCCCGGCACCCCGGCCTGTTCCA
Organism: Kitasatospora sp. NPDC056327; assembly: GCF_042261735.1. Lineage (NCBI taxonomy): Bacteria > Bacillati > Actinomycetota > Actinomycetes > Kitasatosporales > Streptomycetaceae > Kitasatospora > Kitasatospora sp. NPDC056327. The sequence continues at coordinate 270 of NZ_JBHJRC010000416.1, forward strand.
GGTCGTCCACCAGGCCAACTCCGGCGGCCCGGCCGCCCCGACCAACCGCGGCCTGGCGCTGGCCCGGGGCCGCTACGTGCTCTTCCTCGGCGCCGACGACTGGCTCGGCGACGAGGCGCTGGAGCGGATGGTGACCTCCGCCGACGCCTGGGGGTCCGACGTGCTGATCCCCAAGCAGGTCGGGGTCAACGGACGGCTGGTCCCGCAGGGCATCTTCGACGCCACCGCCGCCTCGGTCGGCTTCGAGGACTCCGCGCTGGCCTGGGCGCTCGCCGACACCAAGCTGTTCCGGCTGGAGCTGATCCGGCGGCACAACCTGGCCCGCAACGAGGACCTGAAGGTCTACTCCGACCAGCCGTTCACCCTCGCCGCCTGTCTGCGGGCCCGCCGGATCTCCGTGCTCGCCGACTACGACCACTACTTCCTGGTGCTGCGCGAGGACCGCGGGAACGTCACCCAGCGGGCCGGGGCGCTCGACCGGATCCGGGGCGTCGCGGCGGTGCAGTGGGTGGCCGCCGAGCTGGCCGCGCCCGGCGGGCAGCTGGACGCGATCAAGGCGCGGCACTTCGGCTGGGAGGTGCCGCAGCTGCTGCAGGCCGGGCTGTCGGAGCTCGACGCGGAGCTGCGGGAGCAGGTCTGCGCCGGGGCCGGTGAACTGGTCCGGCGGTTCGCGGCGCACGAGGTGTACCACCGGCTCGCCGTGGCGGACCGGGTCCGGCTGGAGCTGGCCGCCACCGGGCGGCACGACGCGCTGTACGGGCTGATCGCGTACGAGGCGGAGCACGGCGAGCCGCCGGAGGTGACCGAGGACGGGGCGGACGGGGTGCGGCGGCGGTACGCGGGGTACCCGGCGTTCCGGGACGGCGCGGTGGGGCTGGCCGACGAGCTGTTCCTGCTGGGGGAGGAGCCGGTGCCGTCCGCCGCCGAGGAGGTGGACGGGGACGGGACTGCTGGGGCTGCCGGGGCAGGTGGGAGCGGCGGCCGTGACGGCTCCGGGGCGGAACCGGGTGCCGGGCCCCCCGGTGGTGCTCCCGGCGGGTCCGTCGCCGACGCGCCCGACGCGCCCGGCACCCCGGTCGGCGCGGACGCCGCCGGGCCCACCCTGGTGCAGCAGCTGTGGCGGCGCGCCGTGCCGGTGCGGGTCCGCCGCCGGCTGCGCCGTTCCCCGGCCTGGCGCCGGCTGGCCGGCGCCGTGGCGTCCGGCGGGAACGGGGGTCCGCGGTGAACGCGCCGCACACCGGCCCGCTGCACACCGGCCCACTGCACACCGGCCCGCCGCCCGCCCTCCCGCTGGCCGTCCGGCCGCCCGCCGACCGCCCGCTCGACGTCTGCGTGGTGGGCCTCGGCAAGCTCGGGCTCCCGCTCGCCGTCCAGTTCGCGGCCAAGGGGCACCGGGTGACCGGCGCCGACGTCGCCCCGGCGGTCGTCGCGGCCGTCAACGAGGGCCGCCCCCCGTTCCCCCGGGAGGCCGGGCTGGACGAGGCGCTCAAACGGGTGGTCGCCGAGGGGCGGCTGGGCGCGACCACCGACACCGCGGCGGCCGTCGCCCGCTCCGAGGCCGTCGTCCTGGTCGTCCCGCTGGTCACCGCGGCCGACGGCACACCCGACTTCGGGCTGCTCGACGCCGCCACCGACGCGGTCGCGGCCGGGCTGCGCCGGGGCACCCTGGTCAGCTACGAGACCACCCTGCCGGTCGGCGTCACCCGGGACCGCTGGGCGCCGCGGCTGGCGGCCGGGTCGGGCCTGGCCCCCGGCCGGGACTTCGCGCTGGTCTTCAGCCCGGAACGGGTCCGCACCGGCCGGGTCTTCGCCGACCTGCGCCGCTACCCCAAGCTGGTCGGCGGCACCGACCCGGCCGCCACCCGGCGCGGCGCCGAGTTCTACCGGGCGGTGCTGGACTTCGACCGGCGCCCGGACCTGGAGGCCCTGGGCCGGCCCAACGGGGTCTGGGAGCTGGAGTCCGCCGAGGCCGCGGAGTTCGCCAAGCTCGCCGAGACCACCTACCGGGACGTCAACATCGCCCTGGCCAACCAGTTCGCCCGCTACGCGGACCGGATCGGGGTGGACTTCGCGGCGGTCGCGGACGCCTGCAACTCGCAGCCGTTCAGCCACCTGCACCGGCCGGGCATCGCGGTCGGCGGGCACTGCATCCCGGTCTACCCGCGGCTCTACCTGTGGAACGACCCCTCGGCGACGGTGGTGCGGGCCGCGCGGGCGGCGAACCTGGAGATGCCCGCCTACGCGACCGGGGTGCTGGCCGGCGCGCTGGACGGCGGGCTCGCCGGACGGGGCGTGCTGGTGCTCGGGGCCGCCTACCGGGGCGGGGTCAAGGAGACCGCGTACTCGGGGGTGTTCCCGCTGGTCGAGGCGCTGCGCGCGGCCGGTGCCCGGCCGTACGTCGCCGACCCGCTGTACGCGCCGGGGGAACTGACGGCGCTCGGCCTGCCCGCGCACGGCGGCGAGCCGGTGGCGGCGGCGGTGCTGCAGGCGGACCACCCGGAGTACCGGGAGCTGGCGCCGGCCGACCTGCCGGGCGTCCGGGTGCTGCTGGACGGCCGGCGGTGCACCGACCCGGCACGGTGGGCGGGCGTGGCCGGGGTGCGGCGGATCGTGCTCGGGGGCGCGTGAGGCCGGGCCGCGCGCGGGGCGTTCACCGGGCGCCGGCGGCGGGCACCGAGGAGCGCGGGAAGGCGTCGGCCGACGTCCGGCGGCGGGTTTCCGGGCGGGCGCGGCACCGGGACGGCGCGCGTTCACCGGGCGCGCCGTCCGTTCGCGCCGGGCAGCGGGCAGACTGGCGGAGTGAGCGACGAAGCCTTGAACGGGACCGGCCCCGGGATGCGGTTCACCGCGGCCGACGAGGAGAAGAGACACGGCGTCCGCCGGATGAAGCGGATCGCGACCGGCCTGCTGGCCTTCGCGAGCCTGGTCTTCGCCCTGGCCACCTGGGCGGAGGCGGCCGGCGCGGGCGCCTGGGCCGGCTACCTGGCCGCCGCCGCCGAGGCCGGCATGGTCGGTGCGCTGGCCGACTGGTTCGCGGTGACCGCGCTGTTCCGCCGGCCGTTCGGCCTGCCCATCCCGCACACCGCCATCATCCCGACCAAGAAGGACGCCTTCGGCCGGTCGCTGGGCGACTTCGTCGGCGAGAACTTCCTCTCCGGCCGGGTGGTGCGCGGCCGGCTCGCCGCGCTCGGCATCGCCCGGCGCCTCGGCGAGTGGCTGGCCGCGCCGGGCAGCGCCGAGCGGGTCACCAAGGAGGCCTCGGCGGCGCTGCGCGGGGTGCTCGCGGTGCTGCGCGACGACGACGTGCAGGCGGTCGTCGCCGAGGCGGTCACCCGGCGGGCCGCCGCCACCTCGGTCGCCGAGCCGGCCGGCCGGATGCTCGGCAGGGTGGTCGCCGACGGCGGCCACCACGGGGTGGTCGACCTGGTCGCCGTCCGGGCGCACGACTGGCTGACCGAGAACCACGCGGAGGTGGTCGAGCGGGTCACCCGGAAGACCCCCGGCTGGACCCCGAGGTTCATCGACAACCAGGTCGGCGAGCGGGTCTACAAGGAGCTGATGCGGTTCGTCACCGACATCCGGGACGACCCGCTGCACCCGGCGCGCGGCGCGGTCGACAAGTTCCTCGCGGACTTCGCCACCGAGCTGCAGACCGACCCGGAGACCATCGCCCGGGTCGAGCGGGCCAAGGGCGAACTGCTCGACCGCCCCGAGGTGCAGGACCTCATCGCCTCCACCTGGGCCGCCGTCCGCTCGCTGGTGCTGAACGCCGCCGAGGACGAGGAGAGCGAGCTGCGCCGGCGCATCCGCGAGGGCGTGCGCACCTTCGGCACGCGCCTGGCCACCGACGCCAAGCTCCAGGCCAAGGCGGACGGCTGGCTCCAGGACGCCGCCCAGTACCTGGTCGACACCTACCGCGCCGAGATCACCTCGCTGATCTCCGAGACGGTGGCGGGCTGGAACGCCGAGGACGCCTCCCGCAAGATCGAGGCCAACGTCGGCCGGGACCTCCAGTTCATCCGGATCAACGGCACGGTGGTCGGCGCGCTCGCCGGACTGCTGATCCACACCGTGGCGGTCGCGCTCGGCGGCTGAGACCGCTCTGCATATCCTTGCCAGCACCGCTCAAACGCGCGTAGACCTCAGAGAAGGGCACCACCGTGGTCCAGCCGGACGGAAGTCGGATCGGAACCCCCAGCGCCAGCACCCCCGCGGACCGCTCCATCGAGGCGTTCATCGCCGCGATGCCCAAGGCGGAACTGCACGTCCACCACGTCGGCTCGGCCTCGCCGCGGGTGGTCGCCGAGCTGGCCGCCCGTCACGAGGGCCGGGCGAAGGTGCCCGCCGACCCGGCGGCCCTCGCCGAGTACTTCACCTTCACCGACTTCGCGCACTTCATCGAGGTCTACCTGAGCGTCGTGGACCTCGTCCGCGACCCCGAGGACGTCCGCGCCCTGACCTACGGCGTCGCCGAGGACATGGCCCGGCAGAACATCCGCTACGCCGAGCTGACCGTCACCCCCTACTCCTCGGTGAGCCGGGGGATCCCCGACGTCGCCTTCATGGAGGCCATCGAGGACGCCCGCCACCGCGCCGAGAAGGAGCTCGGCGTGGTGCTCCGCTGGTGCTTCGACATCCCCGGCGAGGCCGGTCTGGCCGCCGCCGAGGAGACCGCCCGGCTGGCCGTCGACCTCGCCCCCGAGGGCCTGGTCAGCTTCGGTCTCGGCGGGCCGGAGATCGGCGTGCCGCGCCCGCAGTTCAAGCCCTACTTCGACCGCGCGCGGGCGGCCGGCCTGCGCAGCGTCCCGCACGCGGGCGAGACGACCGGGCCGGAGACGGTCTGGGACGCGCTGCGGGTGCTCGGCGCCGAGCGGATCGGCCACGGCACCCGCGCGGTCGACGACCCGGCGCTGCTCGACCACCTGGGCGAGCACCGGATCCCGCTGGAGGTCTGCCCGACCTCCAACATCGCCACCCGCGCGGTGGAGCGGATCGAGGAGCACCCGATCGGGCGGATGGTCGACGCCGGGCTGCTGGTGACCGTCAACAGCGACGACCCGCCGATGTTCGGCACCGACCTCAACACCGAGTACGCGGTGGCGGCCCGGCTGCTCGGCCTGGACGAGGCCGGGGTGGCCGCGCTGGCGAAGAACTCGGTGGAGGCGTCCTTCCTCGACGCCCCGGGCAAGGCCCGGCTGGCGGGCGAGATCGACGCCCACCTGGCGCGGTGGCGCCAGGTCTGACCTGCGCCCGCGCCGTTCCGAAGGCCCCGCCGGCACCCGCCGGCGGGGCCTTCGGCAACCC
>NZ_JBHJRC010000417.1:0-5571 GCF_042261735.1 Kitasatospora sp. NPDC056327
TTTTTTTTGTGGGGGGGTGTTTTTTTTTTTATAACTCCCCGGGGGGGCCCCCCCCGGCGGCCCCCCCCCCCCCGGGCCGCGTTCGAGGCCCGGTTCGGCGGCCGGTGACGGACGGTCATCACGGGGGCGGGACCACGGGGCCAGGGACACCGGGACCACGGGACACCGGTCGGGGGCGGGGCGGCCGGGTGACGCCGGGTGACGCGGAGTCACCCGTGACGGCGGGCCGCCCGGCGGGTGTCAGGCCTTGCGGGTGACGAGCGCCGAGGTGACCGCGGAGGCGGCCGTCACCAGACCGGTCACGGCGAGCACGGACGGCCAGGCGCCGATCCTCTTCGCCAGCGGGTGCGAGCCGCCGAACGCCACCACGTACAGCCCCGTCAGCGCGGCCGCGGCGGGCGCCCCCGAACGCCGGTGCCACTGCGCGGCGGCACCGGCGCCGGCCACGGCCAGCACCGCGCCGCCGAGCTGCCGCCTGCCGGTCCACCGGGCGACGCCGTAACCGCCGACCAGGCCGCTCGCCGCGGTCAGCGCGGCCGGTGCGGTGCTCGCGAGCGCGTTCGGGATCCTCGCCATCGTCGACTCCACTCCTCGGCGGATCCGGTGCGGATCCGCGGCGGTACCTCAGGACTCCGACCATAGCCCGACGGCCTCCGCGGCCGGTCCCGGACCCCGGTCCCCGACCCGGACGCCGGCTCGGCCCGGCTGCCGCGCCCCCGGCCCGGTTACCGCACCGCCCGCTCGAACGGCAGCGCGGGCGAGGCCGCCGCGAGCCGGGCCGCGGCCTCCTCCGCCGGCAGCACCCGCTCCAGCCGCAGGTCGCCGGGCACCTGCTCGACGAACCGCCCGGCGGCCCAGCTCCGTTCGTAAGGCTGCGGGTCCAGGACGAGGGTCCGCACGCCGTCCACCACCGGGATGTCCTCCGGCATGCCCTCGTTCCAGATCCAGCCGCCGTCCGGCGCGACCAGGTTGAACGCGCCCGTCGCGATGAACCGGCGCCCGTCCAGCCACCGGGTGCGGCTGAGCGCGACCACCTCCGGGTCGGGGCGCGTCCCGGGCAGGTGGCCGCCGCCGATGAGCGCCTCGGCGAGCAGCGTGTGCAGCTGGAAGTTGTCGGTCAGGGCGTCCATCCGCAGCAGGTAGCCGGTGCCGCTCGGGCGGTGCAGGACGAGCAGCGGCTCGTCGTCGAGTGCGGCGAGCAGGTACCGCAGGCCCTTGAGGTCGTGCCGTTCGCACCGCTCGCGGTACCGGTCGATCAGCCCGGTGAGGACCTCGGTCACCCCGGCGGCGCGGGCCGCGCGGCGGACGGTCACGTGCGTGCAGAGCGCGAACGCGGCCCGCTGCCACAGGTCGAGGGTCCACCAGCCGGCGACGGCCCGGTGGGCGTGCCACGCGTCCAGCCGTCCGGGCTCCGCGATCCGGGCGTGGGCGCGGCCGGGGTCGTCCTCGTCGGGGTCCGGCAGCGCGTCGCCGTCGCTGTCATCGGCGCCGCCGGCCTCCGCGGTGCCGGTGCCACCGGTCTCGGCCCACCGGTCGAGCAGCAGCAGCGCTCCGGTCAGGGCCTCCCGCAGCCCGGCGAGGACGCCGTCGGCGCAGGCCGCCGGGTCGGCGCCGCGCTCCACGCAGGCGCCCGCCATCATCGCCAGGTGCGCACGGGGGAACGGCGGGGTGTCCGTGAGCAGCGCCGCCAGCCGGGGACCGACCGCCGCCGACTCCGCCTCCCCGGCGGGCCCGAGGACCCCGCCCAGCCGGCGCAGCGCCTCGTCGAAGCGCTCACCGCCGTCCGGTGCGCCGTCCCCGAGGGCGGCTACGGCGGCCTCCAGCGTTCTCACCGCCCCGGCGAGGGCGGACTCCTGACCGAGCTGCGCGGAATGAGGGTCGAACACCATTCGCCGCAGCATAGGGGCCGCCCGCTCGTCCCGTCCCGCCGCCCCTGCCCGCCGTGCAGGCCCCGTCCGTCCCGTCGGCCCCGCCCGTCCCGAAGGACCGCGCCTCCCGTCGGCGCGGCCGGTTCTGTCGGTCCCGGATGGGAGACTCGCCGGGTGACCGACCACAAGATCACCGACGGCCGCTACCGGATCCGGAACGTGGCCACCGGCCTGCTGCTGGAAGTCCCCGGAGGCAACCGCCGCAGCGGCGTCAAGGTGCTGCTCGCCGCCGAGGACGGCTCGGACGCCCAGCTCTGGCGTCTGACCGCCGTCCACCCCGGCGGCGCGCTGTTCCACGTCGAGAACGTCGCCGGCGGCAAACGCCTCGACGTGACCGGCGCCGCCACCGACAACGGCGTGCCGGTCCAGCAGTGGTCCGCCAACGCCTTCGGCGCCCAGGAGTGGCTGGTCGAGCACCACCTCGACGCCCCGGGCACCTGCACCCTCACCAGCTTCGTCAGCGGCAAGGCCCTCACCGCCCCCGAGGACCCCGCCGCCCCGGTCCACCAGTGGGAGGACACCGACTCCCCGGCCCAGTGGTGGCAGCTGGAACGGCAGTAGCCGCGCGCCCGCTCAGCCGGTTCGGAGCCCGTGGGCCCCGCGGTGCCCGTGGTGCTCGAACACCGACCGGTCGTGCCTGCGCAGGTGGCGTTCCGCGCCCGGACGGCCGCACCGCTCCTGCCGACGTCGCCCTTGCCGAGTTCGCGCCCGGCGGCGTCCCGCGGCGACCACGGGCTCCGCTCCGGGCGGACGAACGGCATTGCCGCCCGCTGCGCGGCCGTGGCCCGCTCGACGGCGGGCGCGAACTCGCTGATCAGCCGGCCGACCGGCTCCCCGGCCTCCGCGTAGGGGACCGTGCCGGTCCCCGGCCGGGCGTGCCGGCCGAGCAGCCGGAGCAGCAGCAGCGGTCTGTGCGGTGCCCGGCCCCCGGCCGTGGTGGCCTGCCGGGCCCCCGCCAGGGCGGCGAGCAGTTCCCCGTCCACGGCTCCCGCCCTGCCGGGGGCTCAGACCGACAGGTTGGCGCGGAGGGCGGCGAGGTCGCCCTCGGTGGCGCCGTGGCTGTGGAGGTAGGCGGGGAGCGAGTCGTGCCGGTCGTGGATCCAGGCGAAGGAGGAGGCGAGCAGGTCGGCGGAGATCGGGCGGGAGATCCGCTCGGCGCCGGTCTCGTCGATGTACGGGGTCGGGCCGTCCAGGAGGCCGAGGCCGGCGTTGGAGCGCAGGTAGTCGGCGGTGATCTCGGCCTCGGAGGCGCCGAGCAGGGACTGGACGACGGCGATGGTGAGGCCGGTGCGGTCCTTGCCGACGGCGCAGTGGACGACGGCGGACAGCGCGTCGGGGGCGCCGAGCCGGCGGATCGCGGCGACCAGTGACGGGCCGGCGGTGGCGGCCATGAACGGGTAGAGCTCGACCTGGTCCTCGGGCCAGGGCCGGTCGGTGTCCTGGCGGTCGGCGGGCAGGGTGGGGAGGTGCAGGCTCTCGTGGTCGAGGTCGTGCCGCTCGTCGGGGAAGGCGTCCAGCTCCTCCTTGCTGCGCAGGTCGATCACGGTGCGCAGGCCCAGGGCCTTGAGCCGCAGGGCACCCTCCGGGGAGAGGGTGTGGAGGGAGCCGGAGCGGAACAGCACGCCCCGGCGGAGCGAACCGACGCCCCCGGCGTCGCGGAAGTTGCGCACCCCGGGGATGTCGATGAAGGCGGACGGCAGGTCGGGTTCACGGTCCGGCAGGTCGTCGGTCATGGGCCCACCGTACGGGCGCGGCAGGTGCCGGGGGAAGGAAACCCTTGACGTCGTGGACCGCCGGCGGGGGCGCCCCCGGCCGTCCGCCGGGCCGGCTCACCGGCCGCCGGAGACGTCCAGGAACGCACCCGTGGTGTACGAGGAGGCGGGTGACAGCAGGAAGAGGATCGCCTCCGCGACCTCCTCGGCCCGCCCGCCGCGCCGCATCGGCAGGCTCGGCGCGACCCGGTCGACCCGGCCGGGCTCGCCGCCCAGGGCGTGGATGCCGGTGTGGATCAGGCCGGGGCGCACCGCGTTGACCCGGATGCCCTCGGCGGCGACCTCCAGGGACAGTCCGCGGGTCATCGAGTCGACGGCGCCCTTCGCCGCGGCGTAGTCCACGTACTCGTTGGGGGAGCCGATCCGGGAGGCCGCCGAGGAGACGTTGACGATCGCGCCGCCCTGCCCGCCGTGCCGGGTGGACATCCGGCGGACCGCCTGCGCGGCGCACAGGAACGGGCCGGTGATGTTGGCGGCCCAGATCCGGCCGAGCCGCTCCTCGTCGAAGTCCTCAAGCCGGCCCTGCTGCTCCAGGGTGCCGGCGTTGTTCACCAGGGCGGTGAGCGGCCCGAGTCCGGCGTCGACGGTGTCGAACAGCCGGGCCACCTCGGCGCTGCGGGTGACGTCCGCGCGGACGGCGAGCGCGGTGCCGCCGCCGGCGCGGATCGCGTCCACCACCGAGGCCGCGGCGGCGCCGTCCGTCCGGTAGTTGACGGCGACGTGATAGCCGCGCCGGGCGGCGAGCAGGGCGGTGGCGGCGCCGATGCCGCGCCCGGCACCGGTGATCAGGACGACACCGGGCAGCCCGGGCGTCCCGGGCTGCCCGGCCGGGGCGGGCTCGTTCACGGTCGACATGCTCCGTACCCTACCCGCTCGGCCGAACTCTCCCCGGGAGCACGGGTCTTGGGTGTTCCGGCGGGCTCCGGCGGGCTCCCTCGGCGGGAATTCGCTCGCCCGGCGCGGTCCCGCCCGGCAGACTCCTGGGAACCGGCCGACGGGAGGAGCCAGCCCCATGTCCAGCATGCCCGGCACCGTCCTGCTCTCCGGCATCGTCGGATCCACCGCGTACGGGCTGGCCCACGCCGGTTCCGACATCGACCGGCTCGGCCTGTTCGCCGCCCCCACCGAGGGCTTCCACGGCCTGCACCGCCCCGCAGAGTCGCACGTCACCACGGCCCCGGACCGAACCCTGCACGAGGCCGCCAAGTGGTGCCGGCTCGCGCTCGGTGCCAACCCCACCGCCTCCGAGCTGGTCTGGCTGCCCGACGACCTCTACGAGGTGCGCACCCCGCTCGGTGAGGAGCTGATCGCGATCCGCCGCTCCTTCCTGAGCGCCCGGGGGGTCCGCAACGCCTATCTCGGCTACGCCACCCAGCAGTTCCGCAAGCTGCTGACCCGCGACACCGCCGACCGGGCCACCCGCGCCCGGGCCGCCAAGCACGCCCGCCACCTGGTCCGGCTGCTCGACCAGGCCGTCCACCTGCACGAGGCCGGCCACAACCTGGTCCGGCTGCCCGACCCCGCGCGGGTCCGCGACCTCGGCGAGCGGATCGCCGACGACCCCGCCCACGCCGAACGCCTCCTCGCCGCCGCCACCGACCGCCTGGACCGCCCCGGCGTCCTGCCCGACCGCCCCGACGAGCGCCCCGCCGACGCCTGGCTCCGCCGGGTCCGCGCCACCCACTGGACGCGCGAACAGGGCCCCACCGGATAGGATCGCGGCGGCCCGCCGCCACCAAGGCGCGGGCCACGGGCCGCTAGCTCAATCGGCAGAGCTGCGGACTTTTAATCCGTAGGTTCAGGGTTCGAACCCCTGGCGGCCCACCGAGTGCACAGGGACCCTGACCGGCGCACGAGCCGCCGGTCAGGGT
>NZ_JBHJRC010000418.1:0-5543 GCF_042261735.1 Kitasatospora sp. NPDC056327
GCACCGGCCCGACGGCGCCGCCGGGCCGCAGGAGTGCGGCCGGGCCCTCGGGGCACGCTGTCAGGGCGTGCGCACGGCGTCAGTGCGAACGGTGCGGTCGCACCGGGTCAGCGGGCGTCGATCTCGACGTAGTCGCGGATCTCGGTGCCCGTGTAGATCTGCCGCGGACGGCCGATCCGGCTGGTCGGGTCGTTGATCATCTCGTGCCAGTGGGCGATCCAGCCCGGCAGCCGGCCGAGGGCGAACAGCACGGTGAACATGCTGGTCGGGAAGCCCATCGCGCGGTAGATCAGACCGGTGTAGAAGTCCACGTTCGGGTAGAGCTTGCGCGAGACGAAGAAGTCGTCCTTGAGCGCGTGCTCCTCCAGCTTGAGCGCGATCTCCAGCAGCTCGTCGGACTTGCCGAGCTGGGACAGCACCTCGTGCGCGAGCAGCTTGACCTGCGCGGCGCGCGGGTCGAAGGCCTTGTACACGCGGTGGCCGAAGCCCATCAGCTTGACGCCGGCCTCGCGGTTCTTGACCTTGGTGATGAAGGCGTCGACGTCGCCGCCGTCCTTCTGGATGCTCTCCAGCATCTCCAGCACGGCCTGGTTGGCGCCGCCGTGCAGCGGGCCCCACAGCGCCGAGATGCCCGCCGAGATCGAGGCGAACAGGTTGGCGTGGCTGGAGCCGACCAGGCGCACGGTGGAGGTCGAGCAGTTCTGCTCGTGGTCCGCGTGCAGGATCAGCAGCTTGTCGAGCGCGTTCACGACGACCGGGTTGAGCTCGTAGTCCTCGGCGGGGACCGCGAAGGTCATCCGCAGGAGGTTCTCGACGTAGCTCAGGTCGTTGCGCGGGTAGACGAAGGGCTGGCCCATCGCCTTCTTGTACGCGTACGCCGCGATGGTCGGGAGCTTCGCCAGCAGGCGGACCGTCGACAGGTGGCGCTGGGCCGCGTCGAACGGGTTGTGGCTCTCCGGGTAGAACGTCGACAGCGCACCGACCACCGAGGACAGCATCGCCATCGGGTGGGCGTCCCGCGGGAAGCCCTGGAAGAAGCGCTTGACGTCCTCGTGCAGCAGGGTGTGCTGGGTGATCTCGCGGTTGAACTCCGCCAGCTGACCGGCGTCCGGCAGCTCACCGTTGATCAGGAGGTACGCGGTCTCGATGAAGTCACCCTTGGCGGCGAGCTGCTCGATCGGGTAACCGCGGTACCGCAGGATGCCGTTGTCACCGTCCACGAAGGTGATCGCGGACTTGTAGGCGGCGGTGTTGCCGAAGCCGTTGTCCAGGGTGACCAGGCCGGTCTGCGGGAGCAGCTTCGAGATGTCGAAGCCGGCGTTGCCCGCAGTGCTCTCGACGACGGGGTACTCGTACTCGCCGTCCTGGTACCGCAGTACTACCGAGTTGTCGCTCACGTCTTCCTCACCGACGAAATGAATCCTCTTCCAAGGTGCCCTGACTGTCTCTACCATCCCCCATCCGGCGGACAGCCGCGCACCCGGGGTGACCCGAAAGGGCCCGCCCCTACAAAACCAGCCGCCGCAGCCGGTGCGAACCGGACAAGATCGGCACCCCACCAGGCTCTGCCGTAAATCTCTTCACGTCAAGAGAACAATAGAGGCAACCATCCCTTGGAGAATCATCCAGTCGCGAGCCGGTGGTCCAGGGCGGCGTGCCTCCGACCTGCGCTGACACTGCGGACCGCCTGGGCGATCGCTTTGCGTGACCCCACCAGCACGACCAGTTTTCGGGCCCTCGTCACCGCTGTGTAGAGCAGATTTCGCTGGAGCATCGTCCACGCGGAGGTGGTGACCGGAATCACCACGACCGGGTACTCGCTCCCCTGCGACCGGTGGATCGTCACCGCGTAGGCGTGCGCCAACTCGTCCAGCTCGTCGAAGTCGTAGGGCACCTCCTCGTCCTCGTCGGTGAGCACCGTCAGCCGCTGGTCGTCCACGCTGAGGGACGTCACCACCCCCACCGTGCCGTTGAAGACCCCGTTCCGCCCCTTGTCGTAGTTGTTGCGGATCTGCGTGACCTTGTCGCCCACCCGGAACGTCCGGCCGCCGAACCGCCGCTCCGCCAGCCCCTCCCGGGCCGGCGTCACCGCCGCCTGGAGCAGCGTGTTGAGGTTCCCCGCCCCGGCCGGGCCCCGGTGCATCGGCGCCAGCACCTGCACGTCCCGCCGGGCGTCGTAGCCGAACTTCTGCGGGATCCGCCGCGCCACCACGTCCACCGTCAGCCCCGCCGCCCGCTCCGTGTCGTCCTCCGCGAACAGGAAGAAGTCCGGCAGGCCCTCGGTCAGCGGCGACTGCCCCTCGTTGATCCGGTGCGCGTTGGTCACCACCCCCGACTCCTGCGCCTGCCGGAAGATCCTGGTCAGCCGCACCGAGGGGATCGGTCCCCCCTCCGCCAGCAGGTCCCGCAGCACCTCCCCCGCCCCGACCGAGGGCAGCTGGTCGACGTCCCCCACGAACAGCAGGTGCGCCCCCGGCGCCACCGCCTTGACCAGCTTGTTCGCCAGGATCAGGTCCAGCATCGACGCCTCGTCGACCACCACCAGGTCGGCGTCCAGCGGCCGGTCCCGGTCGTACGCGGCGTCCCCGCCGGGCCGCAGCTCCAGCAGCCGGTGCACCGTCGAGGCCTCCACCCCGGTCAGCTCCGCCAGCCGCTTCGCCGCCCGCCCGGTCGGCGCCGCCAGCACCACCTTGGCCCGCTTGGCCAGCGCCAGCGTGACGATGGACTTCACCGTGAACGACTTGCCGCACCCCGGCCCCCCGGTCAGCACCGCGACCTTCTCGGTCAGCGCCAACCGCACCGACTGCTCCTGCTCGGGCGCCAGCTCCGCCCCCGTGCGCCGCGCCAGCCAGCCGAGCGCGGCCGGCCAGTCCACCTCCCCGAACCACGGCATCCGGTCGGAGTCCGCCCGCAGCAGCCGCAGCAGCTGGTTGGCCAGCGAGATCTCCGCCCGGTGGAACGGCACCAGGTACACCGCGGTGATCGGCTCGCCGCCCTCCCCCGGCACCTGCTCGCGCACCACCCCCTCGGCGGCCACCAGCTCCGCCAGGCAGTCGATCACCAGGCCCACGTCCACCTGGAGCAGCTTCACACCGTCCGCGATCAGCCGCTCCTCCGGCAGGAAACAGTGCCCCTGGTCGCTGCTCTGCGACAGCGCGTACTGCAGCCCGGCCTTCACCCGCTCCGGGCTGTCGTGCGGAATGCCGACGGCCTGCGCGATCCGGTCCGCCGTGAGGAAGCCGATGCCCCAGACGTCCGAGGCCAGGCGGTACGGCTCGTTCTTCACCACGCCGATCGCGCCGTCCTCGTACTGCTTGTAGATCCGCACCGCCAGGGAGGTCGACACCCCGACACCCTGGAGGAAGACCATCACCTCCTTGATGGCCTTCTGCTCCTCCCACGCGGCCGCGATCTTCTTCGTCCGCTTCGGCCCGAGCCCCGGCACCTCGATCAGCCGGCCCGGCTCGTTCTCGATCACCTCCAGGGTGTCCACCCCGAAGTGCTCCACGATGCGCTCCGCGAAGCGCGGCCCGATCCCCTTGATCAGCCCCGACCCCAGGTACCGCTGGATGCCCTGCACCGTGGCCGGCAGCACCGTCGTGTAGTTCTCCACCACGAACTGCCGCCCGTACTGCGGATGCGACCCCCACCGCCCGTGCAGCCTCAGCGACTCCCCCGGCTGCGCGCCCAGCAGTGCGCCCACCACCGTCAGCAGGTCGTTGCCGCCCCGGCCGGTGTCCACCCGGGCCACCGTGTAGCCGGTCTCCTCGTTGGCGTAGGTGATCCGCTCCAGTACGCCCTCGACCTGGGCGAGCTGACGCGGCGGCGCCGCCTGGCCGGCCCCCGGACCGCTGCCCGTGCCCGTGCCCGTGCCCGTCCGCGCCACTGTCTGCCTGGCCACCGGGCCCCCTATCACCGTGCGGGACGACTTCCGCTACGCACCGTACCGTCCGGGTGCGACACCCCCGTCCCGGGTGTCAGGCTGGAGGGGACCGGGGCGGGGCCGGGTCCGTGGCCGAAGGGGCAGACCGTCATGCTCAGCACCGCTTTCAGCCCCGGCTCCCCCGACTGGCTGGACCTCGGCAGCACCGACCCCGCGGCCTCGGCCGCCTTCTACGGCGCGGTGTTCGGCTGGACCCTCGTCCCGGCCGGTCCGCAGGCCGGCGGCCACGGGTTCCTCCGACAGCACGGCCGCACGGTCGCCGCCGTCGGCCCGCTCACCGGCGCCCTCGCCCGCCCCGCCTGGACCGTGCACTTCCGCACCCCGGACGCCGACCGCACCACCGCCCTGGTCCGCGGCGCCGGCGGCCGGGTCCGCTTCCCCCCGTACGACGTCCTGGACAGCGGCCGGACGGCCGGCTTCACCGACCCCACCGGCGCCGGCTTCGCCGTCTGGCAGCCGCACCACCTGCGCGGCCTGGACACCGTCGGCGAGCCCGGCAGCCTCTGCTGGACCGAGTGCCACAGCATCGACGCCGAGGCCGCCAAGGCCTTCTACCGGACGGTCTTCGGCTGGCAGGAGCGGGACGTCCCGCTGGGCGAGGAGCTGTACACCGTCCTCACCCCGGCCGGCGGCGGCACCGAGGACGCGCACGGCGGCATCGTCCAGCTCGACCCCGCGCAGACCGCCGCGGGCGTCTCCTCGCACTGGCTCCCCTACTTCGAGGTCACCGACGCGGACGCCTGCCTCGCCACCGCCGAACGGCTCGGCGCGACCGTCCGGCTCCCCGCCGCGGACGTGCACGGCGTCGGCCGGCTGGGCCGGCTGGAGGACCCGCAGGGAGCCGTGTTCGCCGTCATCACCAGCACGGCGCCCGGCACGTGACGACCGCTCACCCCGGGGCGGGCGCGAACCGCTCCCGGGCGGCCCCTGCGGAGCCCGCGGCGGCCCGGGCAGGCCGACGGGAGCCCCGGGAGCCCGGGCCGGCCCCCAGCGGTCTTCCCGGCCCTCCTAGAGTGTGATCATGAACGATCTGACGATCCGCCGGGCCACCGGCGACGACCTCCCGGCCATCGTCGCCATGCTCGCCGACGACGCACTCGGCGCGACCCGCGAGAGCCCCGACGACCTCACCCCCTACCTGACGGCGTTCGCCCGCATCGACGCCGACCCGCACCAGCACCTCGTGGTCGCCGAACGCGCCGGCCGGACCATCGGCACCCTGCAGCTGACCGTCGTCCCCGGCCTCTCCCGGAAGGGTGCCACCCGCACCGTCATCGAGGCCGTCCGCATCCACGCCGACGAGCGCGGCACCGGCCTGGGCACCGACCTGATCCGGTGGGCCGTCGACCGCTCCCGCGAGCTCGGCGCCGAGCTGGTCCAGCTCACCTCCGACGTCACCCGCACCGACGCGCACCGCTTCTACGAGCGCCTCGGATTCGTCGCCTCCCACGTCGGTTTCAAGCTCGCCCTCTGATCGGGAGAACGTCCGGCCCGGAAATGCCGAAAACGCAAAGAACCCCCGCCGGATGACCCGGCGGGGGTTCTTCACAATGATTGTTCGGCGGCGTCCTACTCTCCCACAGGGTCCCCCCTGCAGTAC